>JAFLEG010000181.1 GCA_017302195.1 Verrucomicrobiota bacterium | reverse complement strand
CAGCGAAGGTCGCGCAACGCACGTCGCCGGCTTGCGGGCGCCGGAGAGGCACACGCTGGAGATCGAGCTGAGCCGTCCGGTCTTCACCTTCCGCTACGTCCTGGCCATGAACTTCGCGGATGCCGTGCCGCGGGAGCTGTTCCCCCGCGGCGCCTCGCCTCCCGCGGCGGCCCTGGTGGGATCGGGTCCCTACCGGATCGCCGAGTGGCGACGGGGACTGGGATACCGGTTCACGCGCAATCCGCACTATGCCGGCAGCGACGGCCTGGTGGAGGGCGTGGACCTGATGATCGGCGGCGAGGCCTCCTCGGCCGCCATGATGCTGGAGCGCGGGGAACTGGACCGGGTGAATGCCGATCCGCCCACCCGGCTGCGCTTCCAGCGCGATCCACGCCTGCGGCCCTGGATGCACCGCGTGACGCCGATGGACGTCGGCTATCTGTTCCTCAACACCGAGATGAAGCCCTTCAATGACGTACGGGTGCGTCGGGCGGTGAGCCATGCCGTGGACCGCGCCCGCGTGGTGGGATTGACCGCCGGACAGTGTGTCCCCGCGGACGGCATCGTACCCTCCGCCATGCCCTGGTCGAATCCCGGGCGGCCGGAGTATCCCTTCGACCCGGAGCGTGCACGCGCCCTGCTGCGCGAGGCCGGACTGCCCGATGGATTCGCCACCGAGCTTTGGTACATCCAGTCCCGGGCCGTGGACCAGCGCATCGCCGCCGGCTTGCAGCAGGACCTGGCGGCGCTGGGCATCCGTCTCGATCTCCGGAGCGTCAGCTACCCCGCCTTCGAGTCCAAGGTCCGCCGCCGGGGCGAGGCGGCCTGCGGCATCTGGGGATGGCTGCAGGACTATCCGGATCCCAGCACCTTCCTCGACACCCTTCTCAACGGCGACCGCATCCAGGGCGGCGGCGGGAACAACCAGGCCTACTACAACAACCCGGCCTTCAACCGCTGCGTGAATGAGGCGGCCTCCCTGATGGACGCCGCCGCGCGCCTGCGCCTGTTCCGCGAGGCGGAGGACCTCGCGATGCGCGATGCGCCCTGGGTGCCGCTGTATCATGAGCAATACTCGGTGATCCGGAGCCCGCGCCTGCGCGGCGACGTGCCGCATCCGGTCTGGCTGTGGCGCTACGAGACGATGTGGCTGGCGGAGTAGCCTCCGCGCCGGCGGCCCGCTACGATGCCCCAGCCCGTCCCCGCGCATGACATCCCCACCCCGCACCAGCCTGATGCCCGCGGTGGTGCTGCGCGAACTGCGGGCCGCAGCACGGCGGCGGGGGACCTACTGGCTGCGGACGGTGGTCATGGGCGCGGCCCTGACGGCGCTGCTGCTGCGGGTGGGCACCGGACGGCTGGCGCAGATCCTGGCCTCGGGAACGCCGGGCGCGCTGCCCGGGGGCGAGGTCTTCGCCCTGCTGCATACGGTGCTGTGCCTCACCCTGCTGCTGGCGGCGCCCGCCTTTGCCGCGGACTGCATCGCCCGGGAACGCCGCGAGGGCACGCTGGGCCTGCTGGGGCTCACGCCGCTGCGACCGGTCGAGATCGTGGTGGGCAAGGTGGCGGTCCAGGCGGTCCGCCTGCTCTCCCTGTGGCTGGCCTGCGTGCCGGTGCTGGGGATTCCGGTGCTGATGGGCGGGGTCAGCCGGGTGGATTTCCAGTACGCCCTGGGCATCGAGTTCATGATCCTGGTGGGCGGACTGTCCGCCGGACTGGTGGCCACCAGCCTGCACACCCACTGGGTCAAGGCCGCGGCCTGGGCCTTTGCCGGAACGCTGTTCGGCGGCCAATGCCTGACCCTCTTCGCCGCGCTGCTGCTGCGCTGGGGCGCGTTCCAGCAGCCGCCCGGGATCCCCACCGAGCACCTGACGGAGGTGTCGCCGTTTCTGGTGAGCGTCTTTGTCTGGCCCATGGCCTCCGGGCTCACCGGCGCCGGGTTCGCCGGACTGTTCGGATCGGTGCCCGCCTGGATCCGGAGCACCGCGGACATCGGACTGATCTGGGGCGTCGGAATTGTTCTCGCAGTGCTCTTCGGCGCCGTGCGGTTTGCCGGCGGCCGGGTCCGCAGGTCCCTGCGTCCCGAATCCGGCGACGTCCCGCGGCGGCAGGCGATCATCCACCGGAGAATGGAACGGCCGGACGCCCGTCGCCGGCACTGGCTCGCCACCAACCCGGCGCGCTGGTTGTGCCAGTCTGCGGGCGACCGATTCGGTCGATGGGCATGGGTGGTGGTCGTCGGCGTCGGCTGGCTGGCAATCCTGAAGTTCCGGAACGACCTCGGCGACCTGGCGGCGGTGGCGCGGTTCCTTCCGCTGATTCTCGCCATTCCCATGGCACTGTACGCTGCCGCCAGTTTCCGGCAGGAACTGGAGGAGGGCACCCTGGAACTGCTGCTGGTGACCCCACTCGAACCCGGCAAGCTGGTCCGGGCCCGCGTGCGCCAGCTTTGGACGCTCTATCTCCCCGCCGTCCTCATCAACGGCTTGTTTATCGTGGTCCTCCCGACGGGTGGCCCGGGCTCCCCGGGCCTGACCATGGCCCACTGGGCCGGCGTCATTTCACTCCTTGCTCTGCCGACCATTGGCATCCGCTATGCCGTCCGGCGGCTGCATCCGCTGGCGGGATTCGTGTGGAGTCTGCTCACTGCCTGGATCCTGCCCTTCCTGATGGGGGGCATTGCGTCGGCGGTTGGCGGGTCGAACACCCGGAGGTTCAGTCAGGACGAGACCGCGGAAGTCTTCTGGTTCTGCGTCGGCTTCGGCGGCACCCAGCTCTTCCTCGCCGCGACCTGGGGATGGCTCGCCGCACGGGATCTGCAGACGCGTCAATACATGCTGCGCCCCTTCCAGCGACGACCGTCGTGAAAGAGTCCGCGTAGGAGCTGCCGTCAGGAGGCTCTGACTCCACCATGGCCGCGCAATCCCAGCGCGCTGGGCGACAGCGGGCCGTGGAGGAAGAGTGTTCAGTTTGAAGTGTTCAGTGTTCAGCAAAGCAGGGGAAGCCAGCGCCTCGTCACCTCGTCTCCTACGTAGGCGACGAGGTGAGGAGACGCTGACTCCACCCTCACGGCGAGACTCCCCGAGCCCCGGGCGACAGCCAAGTGCAGCGAAGAAGTCAGAGTTTCGTGACCTCGCCTCCTACGCTCGTAAGGGCCAACTGGCGCCAGCGCCCACTCCCTCCGTGGCGATTCGTGCAATCCGTGTCCATCCCCGACTCGGGCTGCTCAGTGTGGCAGCCAGGCTGATTTCAGTTCGTGCACCTGGAGGGTGGAGAAGGTCACCGGGCCGCCCTGGACCTCGATGGCTAGGCCGCGATGATCCGGTTGCGGCTGGAAGGGCATAGGGACGTAGGTCAGTCCATCGCTGGCAAAGACCTCCAGGCCGGTGCGGTCGGCATAGAGGATGAGGCGCTGACGGCCGTGGCGCAGGGGAGCCGGCGCGCGGTGTCCGTTCACCACCAGTTCCTGCGTCGTCGCCTCGTAGATCACCGGGGCGCCGCGCACGGTGAAGGTCACGCTGCCGGCGGCCGGCGGCTCGAATTCGGCGCGCAGCTCCACCAGGTCCGCCGCCAGTCCCGACAGCGGATTGGCGCCCCCGGGCGCCACGGTGATGCCATCGAATCGGCGGGAGGCCGCGCGCAGGGATTCCAGTTCGCGGACCGGAGTAAAGGTCATCCTCGGACCGTCGTCGGTGGCGGTGAGCTTCAGCTCGAGCGGCACGGTCATGGACTGGTTGAAGGACATGCCCCGGGTCTCCGTTTGGAACCAGCCGATGAGAATGCGCCGGCCGTCCTGGGCCGGAATGTCGCTGAAGGTCTGCGGCGCATAAAAGCCGCGACCGCGGTGGCCGGGCAGCCGTTCCTGCCGGGGGGTGAACCGGGTGCCGTCAAAGGCGCCGATGGCATGCGCGCCGTTGGCGGCGAGCAGCACCCACTCCCGGCGCGCCGGATCGCCATCCACCGGCAGCTCGAAGAAGTCCGGACATTCAAACAGGTACGGTTTCCCGACCGGATCCCCGTCGGTGATGCTGGCCAGGGTCCACTCACGCAGATTGGGCGAGGTGAAGAAGTGGACGGTGTGCCGTCCGGCGGGCTTCTCGACGTAGAGCGCCATCACCCAGCGCTTCGTGGGCTCATGCCACATCACCTTGGGATCGCGGTTGCCGCCCGTGATCTGCTGCAGCACGGGATTGCCCGGATACTTGGTGAAGGTCCGGCCGTCGGTGCTGGAGGCGATGCACTGGACGGTCGGGTCGCCGGCGGCGGTGTAGATCAGCACCAGCGGCGGACGGCCCTCCTGGCCGAGGCCGCTGGTGTTGTTCCAGTCCACCACCGCGCTGCCGCTGAACATGGGCCCGAAGTCGTCGGGCGCGAGCACGTCGCCCAATTCCTCCCAGTGCACCAGATCCCGGCTGACCGCATGACCCCAGTGCATGTTGCCCCAGGCCCAGCCATAGGGATTGTGCTGGAAGAAGAGGTGGTACTCCCCGCGGAACCAGACCAGGCCGTTGGGGTCGTTGTTCCATCCGCGTCGGGGCGAGAAGTGGAACTGCCCGCGCAGCGGCTCCCGGTAGAGATCGCCGCCGCCCGGAAAGGCGTCGCCCTGCGTCACCGAGGCCAGGGAGGCGGAGTCCTCGGGCAGCGTGTCCACCTGCAGCACCACGGTCCGGCCCTTCCACGGGCCGATGTCCATGGGCGCCCACCAGTCGGGCGCGTCCGGCGCCAGCTCAATGTCATTGGTCACGACCTTCCGGCCCTCCACCAGCAAGGTGACCTTCCGGCGCGGCGCCCCGTGCTTCACGGGAAGATTCAGGTACCGTCCGGTCGCGGTGAACTCGCGCCGGGCATCCTTCAGCACCCCCGGCAGCTTGCGGTCGGTCTGGACGATCTGGTCCACGTTGAGGTGCCCCCAGCCACCCCGGGCCTCGTCCACGATGCGCAGCCGGGCTCGGTGTCCGGCCAGGTCGGCGATCTCCCAGGAGCCGGGCGCCAGCTCCTCGCTGCCGCCCGGACGATCATTGGGTCCCGTCGCGGTGCGCACCACCTGGCCATCCACGATCAACTGGAGCGCCAGCTTCCCCTCGTTCCGTCCGCCGCCGATGCGGAAGGCGAGGTACCGTCGCTCGAGGGTGAATTCGGGGGAGGTGAGCGTGCCGGTGGCATCATCCCCCCCGCGAAACGAGTTCACCAGGCCATGGCCGAGGTGTCCGCTCACCGGCATCTGGCCCGGGAGGGTGCCGCGGGCGGGGCCGGATCCGAAGGCCTCCCCGGTGGTGGTCCAGCCGCCGTAGTCGGGCCCCTCGAAATCCGCGATCAGAAGGTCCTCGGCAGCGCGGAGCGGGGCGCCGAGCAGGAGGCACAGCAGGATGACTTTCATCGGAGATGCCAAACCAACCTGCAGAAGGTCCATTCCTCCAGGCAAGGGGGATTCGCGGATTCGTGCTTCAAGCCGTGGCATGATGGGGTTCTCCTAGGCCCAGTGAGCGTGACGCCTGACGCACCGCCGGTGATTGCCCCCGCCCCGCCCCCGACGATGCCGTCCCGGACCCCGAAGGCGGCGCGCCGATCGTCCTGGACCCTGGCGATGCAGTGGCGCGACCTGCTCTTCGCCCACTGGCCGGTGGACCCCGCGACGCTGGCGGCGCTCCTGCCCGCGACCACGCCCGCGCTGCAGCTCGACACCTTTGAAGGCCGCGCCTGGCTGGGGATCGTGCCCTTCCGGATGCGTGGCATCCACTGGCGTGGCTGGCCTCCGGTGCCCGGCGCCAGTGCCTTCGCGGAACTGAACGTGCGCACCTACGTCATCGCCAACGGACGTCCCGGGGTGTGGTTCTTCAGCCTCGATGCCGCCAGCCCGCTGGCGGTCCGGGTGGCCCGGATGACGCATCACCTGCCCTATTTCGATGCCGACATGACGGTCGCGCCGCACGGATCGGGGGTGGCCTATGCGAGCTGGCGCACCCATCGGGGCGGTGGCACCGCCGAACTGCTCGCCCGCTACGAACCCACCGGCCCCTCCTTTCTCGGCATCGAGGGACGACTGGAGCACTGGCTCACGGAGCGGTACCGGCTGTTCTCCGCCGACCGGGCCGGGCGGCTCCACCGCTGCGAGATTGAGCATGCCCCCTGGCCCCTGCAGCCCGCCCGCGCTGAATTCTCCTGCCTCAACATGACCCGGTGGCTGGGCCTGGAGCTTCCCGACTCGCCCCCGCACCTGCTCTTCGCCCGATCCCTGAACGTGCGCGCCCACCGGCTGGTGCGGGCCTGAATCGCGAGTCCGATCACGGACGCGTTGCGGCTCCGGCCAGCCGCCGGGCGGTGTCCAGGGTGTCAATGTCTGCCACGGTCTTGTCCGGACGCAGGCGCACCATGCGGGGAAAACGGAGGGCAAGGCCGCTGTCATGGCGGTCGCTGGGCCGGATGGCGTCGAAGCACCCGCGCGAGGAAGTGTTCGGTCAGGCTCTCGATCTCGGCATCGGTGAGCCCGCTGTAGGCCTTGCCCAGAATGCGCAGCGTGCCGGTGTCGGCATCCCGCACCGCGAAGGTGTAGTCGCTCAGCAGGCCGTTGCGCCGTCCGTGCCCGTACTCGGCGGCCACCACCACGCAATCCAGCGTGGCCAGGGCCCTCTTGAACTTGATCCAGGCGATCCCCCGCCGGCCCGGCGTGTAGGGGGAGCGGAGATCCTTGATCATGAGGCCCTCGTTGCCCGACGCCCGGGCCGCATCGAAGGCCGCGTCGAGGTCCGACACCGACGCGGCCCGGCGTCCGGGTGCGATCTGGAACGGGGGCGCCAGCGCCAGTCCGTCCAGGGCCGTGCGGCGCTCCGCCAGCGGACGCCGCAGCCATCCCGCACCGGAGGCCCACAGCAGGTCGAAGGCGACAAATGCCACCGGCACCTCCGTCTCCAGGAAAAGGTCCCGCTCGCGGCGACCCAGGCGGCGCTGCAGGTCACCGAAGGGACGGGGACGTCCGTTCTCCATGGCCACCAGTTCGCCGTCCAGGATGACGTCCTGCGGCAGCCGCAGCGCCGCCGCCGCCAGCTCGGGAAAGGCGGCGGTGATCTCTTTGAGATCGCGGGAGTACAGCGCCGCCCGGGAGCCGACGCGATGCACCTGGCATCGGATGCCATCGTACTTGTCCTCGATCCAGACCTCGGGCGGGGTCCCCGGCGCGGAGGTCCAGGCCTCGGCACGGCTCCAGATGGCGGATGCCGTGGGTTCCGGGGACGCCAGCATGACCTGGACCGGACGAAAGGGGACCAGGTCCGCAGCCTTCAGTCGCCCCTCCCGTGCCAGAACCGCCACCTCCCCAAGATCTCCGGTGAGTTGGTGGGCCTCGCGCATGGTGGAGGGTTCCGCCTGGAAGGCCAACGCCAGCGCCTCCTCCACCAATCCCTCCTGCAGCCCAATCCGCAGATTCCCGGTCAGGATCTTGGTGAGGTACCGGACCTCGCCACCCCGGCAGCGGGCCATCGCCCGGGCGAGATGGTCCACCTTCTCCGCCGCCACGGACGTTTCCGCGAGCCGGTTCCACAACGCGGCGACGTCCTTCCAGGACAACGGTGATTCTCCGGCATCGGCCCGTCCCTGCAGCAAGGCCGCCGCGAAGGCTGCGAAACTCCCGGGATCCGGGACCGCGGGCGTCGAAGCTGGATTGGAGAGCGGCGCCTTGGCGGCAACTGGGATGGCAACGGACGCGGTCGCCTCAGTGATTGCGCCTGC
>JAFLEG010000180.1 GCA_017302195.1 Verrucomicrobiota bacterium | reverse complement strand
GAATCACCACCCGGTCAGCCACGCCGATGCCAAGCGCACCACCGGAGCCGCCCTCGCCGATCACCACGGCGATGATGGGCACCTCCAGGAGCATCATTTCACGCAGATTGACCGCGATGGCCTCGCCGATGTGGCGCTCCTCCGACCCGATGCCCGGGTAGGCGCCGGCCGTGTCGATCAGCGTGACGATGGGCAGCCCGAATTTGTCCGCCAGGCGCATCAGGCGCAGCGCCTTCCGGTAGCCCTCCGGGTGGGCGCAGCCGAAGTTGCGCAGGATGTTCTCCTTGGTGTCCCGCCCCTTCTGGGTGCCGATCACCATGACCCGGTGTTCCCCCAGATGTGCAAACCCGCCGACAATGGCCCGGTCGTCGCCAAACATGCGGTCGCCGTGGATCTCCTCGAAACCGGAGAAGCTCAGGCGCAGGTAATCCAGCGTGTAGGGACGCTTCGGGTGCCGCGCCAACTGCACCCGCTGCCAGGGGCTGAGGTTGGAGAACACCTGACGGCGGGCCTCCTCGATCTTCCTTTCCAGCACCCGGATCTCGTCCTCCCACCGGATTCCCAGCGAGTGCTTCTCCGGATGCTGCTTCAGGTCCTCCAGCTTGCGCTGCAGTTCGAAGATCGGCTTTTCGAAATCAAGGTGGTGTTTCATTCCGTAGCGCCTGCGACTGGACGGGGAGGGAGCGTAGGCAGGGGCGACCGGTGAGGCAACGCGGCTTTTGCCGTACTGCCGCCATCAAAAAGCCATCGCGGCATCCCCGGTTTCTCTGCGGCTCTGGGATGCCCTTCCTCCGATCAGGGATCGCCTCACACAAAGGCCGCCAAGGTCGCAAAAGACAGCTTCATCCCGGAGTGGTTGGCCGCGTCACCCAGATCCGGAAGTTCACCATCGCGCTGCGGAATGCCCCTCCGGATCACCGGAAGTCCCAGCGTTTCCGGCATCGCCCGGCCGCCTTCAAGATCCGCATCTGCGCGGCACGATCATCCTGCCCGAAGTGGAATTTCCTTTGCGGCCTTTGTATAAGGCATCTTCAGGCAGGTGCTCCCTCCTTCAATGCCGGGCGCCGAAAAAGAAGGTCGCATAACTGGCCGCCACCAGAGCCAGGGCGATCCAGATCGCGCCCTGCCAGAGCAGGCGGCCCACCGGCTTGGGCTGGAAGCTCCAGACATCGGGCGTGGTGGTCGCGTCGAACGGGAGTTCGAGCACGACGTCCCTCGCCTGGGCCACCCAGGATTCGGGCACGAGGACCGTCCACCAGACGCCGGGACCGGGTGTCGGGGCCGCGGGCATTGCCACGCGGAGACCGCCCGAAGTTTCCTCACGCTGCTGGAAAGGAATCCCGGCGGTGTCCAGGGCGGCGCACGCCCAGTCAAAATGCACCAACTGCCCGGTCCTCAATACCGGCACGAAAAGGGTTCGATCGGTGGCCATGGCTGGATTTGGTGGGATGAGTCTGGGCGCACTAGCCCGGGGAAACAATCCGAATTCTGGCACCCCGGATCTCCACATGCGAGCCGTCGCGGCTCAGTTCCTGGAAACCGATGTGCCCCTCCCTCGGACGGTCCCGGATGGGGGGCGCCGGCTGCCCGTTGTGACGCAGCACATGGTTGGACTCGGCGGAGAGATCCGCGTCGTGAATCAGGACCCCGTTCAACACAGCGCGAAGTCGGGTTCCCACGAGGGAGACCTGGTAATGATTCCACTCTTCAGGCCGGTACACCTGCTGCGCCGGCGCCACCGCCCGGTAGAGGCCACCGGTCAGTTCGGAGTCGCGGGCCTCCGGATTGTACCGGAAGTCCGCCATCTGGAGTTCCAGCCCGTCAAACGCCGGATCTCCGCGCATGGGCGCGCGCAGCGCCAGGCCGCTGTTGCCGCGCGGGCCCAGCTTGAATTCAAACTCCAGATCAAAATCCCGCAGTTCCCGTTCCCACATCAGCCAGCAGCCGCGCGCGCCCTCGCTGGTCAGCACCCCATCCTTCACCCGCCACAGGGAGTTGGTCGGCCCCGGAAGGGCGACGTCATCCCAGGCACGGACTGTCCAACCGGCCGGAATGCCATCGCGGGGGAATAGCGGCGTCCAGTCGGGAGCCCGGCTCGAACGACACCCGGCGACACCCAGCAACAACACCAGTCCCAGCAAGCGAACCGCGGGAGTCATGCGGGAAGGAAACCCCAAACCCCTGCGGGTGGCAATGTGAAGGGCAAGCCGAAGCACCCCCGTTCACGTCAGGCCTGAGTCGGCATCCTCCGCTCGAACCGCTGCGGCAAGACCGCCCGCGCGACGGGCGCGCCGCCTGCCATCAAAGTGTCCTGCCATCAAAGTGTCCTGTCCCTCTCTGCCTTCTAAAGGGACAGGACAGCTATCCACGCACCAAGCGCGGAATAGATGTCCTGTCCCCTTCTCTGCCCTTAAAGGGACAGGACAGCCATTGTGAGCCGAGAGGAGTCCGAAGTTCACTTCTCCAAGGTTGAGTTGAAGCATGCCGCCACTCGTCCCGCTTGTGACACGCGAGCTGGAACCGCCCCTCACCAGATGTGGCATGCCCAGGTCGGCGGATGACAGCTTGGGCGACCCCCAAGTCAGGCCTTTGCCTGAGTCCTCCGACCTCTGCAGCACAGGCGATTGTCGGCCCACCCGACCAGCACTCATCCAAAGACCTGCTTCCGCAGATCCCGCAGCACAAACAGGTCGGCCACCACCCCCCGCATCGGTCGGGCGCCGTCGGTCCGCGTTGGCCCCCACCGCGTCCGCAATGCCTCGAACACCCCCTCCACGTACGCCCGCGTTCCCAGCACCGCCCCGTCGGCAAAGTACCGTACCCGCAGTTGCAGGTACTCCGGCAACGACACCTTCCCCCGCGCCGCCAACACCACCAGTACCGCCGCGCCGATCCCCCATCAGGAGCCGTCCCTTCCCGCTCCTCACCCTGTCCGAAAAGCCACATCCGGTACGTTGCCATGGCTCCTGCGGGGTCCTCTGCCGCCTCCGGCCGTCGTTGCGCCATGGCGATCACCGTGGCGATGCCCTCCCGGGCGGAGGCATCCCCGACTGCCGCTGCTCCATACCCGCACCAGCGATAGTCCTTGGGATCCTCCACCAAACCGGCCCGCACGGGATTGAGATCAATGTAGGCCGCCATGGTGGAGAGGGGTTCTCCGGCGCCCTCCACCAACACACTCTTGAAGCGCGCCTCCCACAGCACCCCCCGGCGGCCCTTGCGGCGGTTGAACCACTGGGTGAAGCGCTGCTTGAGCCGCTGCAGGTACCCGCTGATGTCCCACATCGTGGCGCAAATCCGATCCAGGAACGCCCGCTCGCCCTCGGAGTCTCCTGCGCCCCGAAAGGCGTCGAGCCTCTGGCGGAACCGCTTCGGGGTCAGTGCCGAGCCGGAGAGGATCTCGATGCGGGCCTGGACCTCCTCGGCCGTCAGCGGTTGGACCGGTCGGGCCGGGACTTCGACCAGGAGATGGAAGTGGTTGGCGAGGACGCAGTAGGTGAGCACCCGCACACCGCAAAAGCGCTCGTATTCCCGGAGCAGTCGCACGAAGTGTTCGCGTTCCTGCTCGCCAAATACGAAGTCCCGGTTCACCACCCGCGACACGCAGTGGTAGTGGGCAACCAGAAACGAGGGGGGAGCCTTCAGACGACGCTGGCGCATGACGTCAGGATCGCGGCCTATGGTGGGAGACCGCCATCGCCAGATCTACCGATAGAAGTCCTGTCCCTTGCATGATGCTTGAAAGGGTTCCGCCACCTGACTCCAGTCGGGGGGGCGCCACCGAGACTCACCGATCGGTGTCCTGTCCCCTGTATGATGGAGCGGCCGAGGTTGACGGCTTGAACACCGAGAGGGCCGGATGTGTTCCTAGTACGTCTCGCTGGATGGAATCCGGTTGACCTCGCCGCCCCAAGGTTGGGAAGTCAGTGTCATGAGCTGCTCCGTGCGACTGGTGGCGGTCCTGATGGGTCTCCTGTTGCTTTTGGTCCGGACCGCCGACGCTGAGCCGGCGCTGGCGAAGGCGGCGGTGGTAACGCCAGGCAAAACGCCCTGGCCGGCGGGAGTCACCGATGAATGGCGCGGCTTTGTTCGGCATCGGTTCCCGGCGGCGGGATGCACCGCGTGGGTCATCGAGCCACGCGCACCGGCGCCCGGACTCCCGTGGACCTGGTGCATGGAATTCCCCGATGCCTTCACGGAGCGCACCGGGGTTCCCGAGCTGCTGAAGCGCGGCTTCCACCATCTTCATCTGGAAGTGGGCAACACCTTTGGATCCCCATCGGCCTTGAAGCAATTCGACGTCTTCTACCAGGTCGTTACCAATGCGGGACTCGCCTCCCGCGGCGCCCTCATCGGAATCAGCCGCGGTGGGCTGTACGCCTACAACTGGGCGGTGCAGGACCCAGGCCGCATCGCCTGCATTTACGGCGATGCGCCAGTCTGTGACTTCAAAAGCTGGCCCGGAGGCAAGGGCAGCGGCCGAGGCAGCGCTGCGGACTGGTCCAAGCTCATCCGGGACTATGGATTTCGCGATGCGGCCGAGGCGATGGCGTATCCGGGAAATCCGGTGGACCGGCTGGAGATCCTCGCCCGCGCCGGCATTCCGCTGCTGCACGTGGTGGGGGACACCGATGACGTGGTGCCCGTCTCCGAAAACTCGGCGCTGATGGAGCGGCGCTACCGGGATCTGGGCGGACGAATGACCGTCCTTCACAAGCCCGGCGTGGGACACCATCCGCACGGTCTGGACGATCCCACGCCCGTCGTGGACTTCAACGTCCGCAGCGCGGGAATCCCCTCCGGCCGCTGAAGTCTCCGTCGAACAGATTCCCCGGGGTGACGCAGCCGGAAGATGTCCTGTCCCTTGCTCCCGTGTCCCTTGCTCCCGAACCGCTGCGGCAAGACCGCCCGCGCGACGGGAGCGCCGCCTGCCATCAAAGTGTCCTGTCCCTCTCTCCCTTCCAAAGGGACAGGACAGCTATCCACGCACCAAGCGCGGAATAGATGTCCTGTCCCCTTCTCTGTCCCTCCCTTCCAAAGGGACAGGATCGCTATCCACGCACCAAGCGCGGAATAGATGTCCTGTCCCCTTCTCATTATCCCCTTCCGCCCCACTCCACGGCTGGCCAGACATCCTCGCCAAATTCTCCCTCTGACCCAGTCTCCTTTTGCTCCCCCAACAAGTCTCCTTTTGAACTCCCGCCGACATCATTTCCGAAGGGCCTTGAGGGCGCGGCCGGTGTGGGAGCGCGGGCAGGCCGCGACGGTCTCGGGCGTGCCGGCGACAATCAGCCGCCCGCCCTGATGGCCACCTTCGGGTCCCAGGTCGAGCACCCAGTCGGCGCACCGAATCACGTCCAGATGGTGCTCGATGACCACCACCGAGTGGCCCGCCTGCACCAGGCGCTGCACGCATTCGAGCAGACGCTGGATGTCGGCGAGGTGCAGTCCGGTAGTGGGCTCGTCGAGGATGTAGAGGTTGTGGCGTCCGCGGCGGAGCTTGCCCAGTTCGGCGGCCAGCTTGACCCGCTGGGCCTCGCCTCCCGAGAGCAGGGTGGCGGCGTGCCCCAGTTCCAGGTAGCCGAGGCCCAGTTCGTGCAGGGTTTCCAGCTTGCGGACAATCCCGCGCTCCCGGGCAAAGAAGCTCACGCCCTCCTCGATGGACATCCGGAGCACCTCGGCAATGTTCCGCCCCTGCCAGGTGACCTCCAGGGTCTCCTCGCGGTAGCGGCGGCCCTTGCAGGCCGGACAGGTCACCTCGACATCCGGCATGAAGGACAACTGGGTGACAATGGCGCCGTCGCCCGCGCACTCCTCGCAGCGCCCGCCCTTGACGTTGAAGCTGAACTGGGACGGCCCGAACCCCCGGGCTTTGGCGCCCTCGGTCTCTGCAAAAAGCTGCCGGATGGCGTCGTAAATCCCGACGTAGGTGACGGGGTTCGATCGCGGGGAGCGTCCGATCGGGGACTGGTCAATGTCCACGACATCGTCCACGAACTCGGCGCCCTCAAACGCGTCATGTGCGCCGGGCAGGATCCGGCTGTCGTAGCGCAGGGAGGCCAGCTTCTTGAACAGGATTTCGTGGACCAGGGAGCTCTTGCCGGAGCCGGACGCCCCGGTGACGCAGACGAACAGTCCGAGCGGAATCTCGGCATGGATGCCCTGGAGGTTGTTGTGGCGGGCGCCGCGGATGCGCAGCCAGCGGGGTCCGGGCGGGCGGCGGGGTCCCGGGGGTTCGATGCGACGGTCCCCGCGCAGAAAGGCTCCGGTCAGGGATTTCGGGTCCGCGAGCACCACGGCAGGCGGTCCCTGGGCCACGACCTGTCCGCCATGGATTCCCGGGCCGGGACCAATCTCCACCAGCCAGTCCGCGGCCCGGATGGTCTCCTCGTCATGTTCCACCACCACCACGGTGTTGCCCAGATCCCGCAGGCGCTGGAGGGTCGCGATCATCCTGGCGTTGTCCTTGGCGTGCAGCCCGATGCTCGGCTCGTCCAGCACGTAGAGCATGCCCATGAGTCCGGACCCGATCTGGGTGGACAGCCGGATGCGCTGCGATTCGCCTCCGGACAGCGTCCCGGAGCGTCGTCCAAGGTTGAGGTAGTCGAGTCCGATGCTGATGAGCAGTCCGATGCGTCCCTCGATCTCCCGCATCACCGTTGCGGCCACCGCGGTCTTGTCCGCGGCGAGATTCAGGGAGGCGAGCCACTGCTGCAGGTCCCGAAGGTGCAGATCGCCCACCTCGGGCAGGCTCTTGCCGGCGACCCGGACCAGGCTGCGAGTCCTGCGCAGCCGCGCGCCGCCGCACTCGGGACAGTCATAGTCCACCATCACCTTCTGGAGATAGGCCTCCATGCCGTCCATGCTCCGCCCCTGTTTCCGGTACCAGTGGTAATGGCGCTCGATCTGCGGCACCACGCCGGGGAAGGCCATGTGCTTGCCGGCGTGCTGTTCCCCCTGCCGGGCGCCCTCGGGCAGCACGATGGGGATCTTCTCGCCCTTGCTGCCATTGAAGACGAGGTCCTGAACCGTTTCGGACAGCTCGGCAAAGGGGACATCCAGACGGAACCCGTAGTGGCGCGCCAGGCTGTGGAGCCAGCGTCCGCCCCAGGCGTTTTTGTCGTGATTGAAGGCCTCCTTGACGATGGCGCCGTCGCCGAGGGTCCGGGTGCGGTCGGGTACCAGGAGCGTCGGATGCACGCGCTTGGAGGTGCCGAGTCCGGCGCAGGTGCGGCAGGCGCCGGCCGGGTCGTTGAAGGTGAAGTCGCCGTGGTGCAGCGTGGCCGAGAGCAGGCGATGCTCGGCGCAGCCGAAGTCCCGCCAGAACGCCTTCGCCGCGGCCTTGGAAAGCCCCTCCGGATGAAAGGACAGGAATCCGTCGCCCACCTTCAGGCCGTGTTCCAGGGAGGCCAGCACCTGACGTTCGATGCCCGGTCCGATGACGAAGCGGTCCAGGATCGCCTCGATCCAGGGATGGTCGTCGGCGCCGATCTCGACCGGATCCCCCAGGTCGTGGGGCGCGCCATCCCTGCGGATGCGGCGATAGCCCTGCAGCCGGACCTGCTCAAACACCTGCTCCCAGTCCTCGCCAAAGATCTCGAACACCGGCGCCCGCACCTCGACCGCGGTGCCGGCCGGCAGACGCATCAGGTGTTCGAGCATCTGCTGCAGGGACCGGGTCACCACCGGCTCCCCGCACCGCGGACAGTGCGGCGTGCCCAGCGTC
>JAFLEG010000018.1 GCA_017302195.1 Verrucomicrobiota bacterium | reverse complement strand
CCGGAACGCGGAGCCGGCCCGGGCGTCGAGACCCTTCGACCGCGACCGGGATGGCTTCGTGATGGGCGAGGGCGCGGCCATGCTGGTGCTGGAGGAACTGGAGCACGCCAGAAAGCGCGGCGCCCGCATCTACTGCGAGGTGGTCGGCTACGGCAACACCGCCGACGCCAATCACATGACCTCGCCCGATCCGGAGGGGGAGGGTGCCGGACGCGCCATGAAGATGGCCCTGCGGCACGCCGCAATGCGGCCGGAGGAGATGGACTACATCAACTGCCACGCCACCAGCACGCCGGTGGGCGACATCTGCGAGACGCGGATGATCAAGCACGTCTTCGGCGACCACGCCCGTCACCTGGCCGCCAGTGCGACCAAGGGCGCCACCGGCCACATGCTGGGCGCCGCGGGCGCCATCGAGATGGCCATCTGCTGCAAGGCCGTGGAGGCGCAGGTGGCCCCGCCGACCATCAACCTCGAGAACCCCGACGCCGAGTGCGACCTGAACTTCGTCGCAATCACCGCACAGGAACGCCGGATTGACGCCTTCGCGAACAACTCCTTCGGCTTCGGCGGTCACAATGCCATCGTCATCGGCCGCCGGTTTCGCGGGTGACCGGCCCGGAAGGGCGCCGGAGGGCTACCGCTTGGTTGCCGGGGATTCCCCCGGCCGGCCGGTTGCCTGACCCACCGCCGCCCCATCCCCGTCACCGAATGTCGCCCGCCCCCCCCGCCCCCGGCACGGGACGCATCCTGGTGGTGCGCGGCGGCGCCCTCGGGGATTTCATCCTCACCCTGCCGGTCCTGGCCGCGCTGCGGGACGGCTTTCCCGTGAACCGCATCGAACTGCTCGGGTACCCCCAGGTGACGGATCTCGCCGTGCGGTCCGGCGCTGCGGACGCCGCCCGGAGCATCGAATCCCGCCCGCTGGCCGGATTCTTCGCCCGCGGCGGCGCCCTCGATCCCGGACTGTCGGCGTACTTCGCCGCCTTCCACCTGGTCATCAGCTTTCTCTTCGATCCGGACCTGATCTTCCGCACCAACGTCGGCCGCGTCAGCCAGGCAGGGTTCATCCAGGGACCGCACCGTCCCGATGAATCGCTCGACCGCCACGCCTCCGATCAACTGCTGCAACCCCTCCAGCAGTTGGCCGTGTTCGATGCGGACGCCGTGCCGCACATCCCCCGGAGGTCCAGCCCGCCAGCCGCCGACCGCTGGATCGCCCTGCACCCCGGATCCGGGAGCGAGCGCAAGAACTGGCCGGAGGCCCGCTGGGCCGGATTGCTGTCCGAACTCGCCGCCGATCCCGGCCTGCGCTTCCTCCTGGTTGGCGGTGAAGCCGAGGGAGATCGCCTGGAACGGCTCCTCCAAGGTCTCCCGACCGGCACCGGCGAGGTGCTGCGATCCCGCCCCCTCGCCGAGGTGGCGGACCGACTTTCCGGGTGCCGCGGATTTCTTGGCCACGATTCCGGCATCACCCATCTCGCAGCCGCGCTGGGACTGCCCGGCGTGATCCTCTGGGGTCCCAGCAACCTGCCCGTGTGGCGCCCACGCAGCCCCGGCATGGAGATCATCGAAGGCGGCGACCGTCTGGAGAAACTTCCCGTGGCCCTCGTCGCCGGCCGCGTCCGGCAGCGACTCGGGGATTGGGGGTAGCACTCCGACTCGGGGCCCCGCGTTCCCGGGCGTGAGTGCGGCACCGGCAGGGACCTGGAGCAAGACTCCCTGGGAGCTGGGTTGGGATCGGATGCCCGGCGTCGCGCCCCGGCCCCCTGGCCATCCGCTCAGATGCCCGCATACCAGGACCAGCCGTTCTGGATGTTTCCCTGGGCACCGCCGTCGTCGAAGACATCCTTCACCACCACGCGCCGCAGATACTTCATGCTCTTGTAGCCGAGCTGTGTTTCCACCCGCAGCCGCACCGGCGCGCCGTGGGCCACCGGAAGGTCCCGCCCGTTCATGCCATAGGCCAGGAGGGTCTGCGGATGCAGGGCGTCCAGCAGGTCAATGCTGTCCGCCCAGTCGTCGTAGGAGTACAGGCAGACAAAGCGGGCCGAGGGGCGGAGACCCGCCGCATCCAGGACGCGGCTCAGCGGCACACCGGTCCACTGGGCAATCCCCGTCCACCCTTCCTCACAGGTGAGCCGGGTGATCTGGGTCCGCGACGGAAGCCGCTTCAGGTCGGCCAGGGAATAGGCGCCGGGACGCTCCACCAACCCTTCCACCTGCAGCCGCCAGTCGGCAAAGGCGCCCTGCTGCAGTTGCCGGTACTCGGCGCTGGACTTGGGATTGGCAGGATCGCCGGGGTTGGTGGTGCCCGTGGCGGGAAAGGAACTGATGTCCTCCGGCCGGTACTCCCGGGCCAGGGAGCGTCCCGGCAGCAGGGCTCGATGGGCCGCATAGGTCAGCGTGTCGCCCATGCGCAGGATGTTGCCGTAGGTCGGGGGCAACGGCTCCGAACATCCGGGCAGGAGCAATCCGCCCAGGGACGCGAGCCCGGTGATCAGGGCGCTGCGCCGGGTGATGAGGGGCGTGGTTTTCATGGGGAATCTCCAAGGGTCATGGCCCTCAGTTGGCGGCGAAATCCCGACGCAACGACCATGACGACATGTACGATGAGAAACAGCACCAGCAGGACGGAGGCGACAAAGTGGAGGGTTCGTGCGGACTGATGCCCACCGAACATGCCGGAAAGGAACGGGAAGGCGGCGGTGATGGCCGGGGACATCGCCAATCCGGTCACCACGGCCAGCGGCAGGACCAGGAACACCACCCCGCAGTACGTGGACTTCTGCAGCAAGCCGTAGCGGGGCCCGCCGCCGGCCTTTCGGACCGCTCCGCGGCAATGATCCTTCAGCTCCTGCGCGAATTGCCGGAGCGTCCACTCCTCCGCCCGGGGTGCCAGATGCCTGCGGAAATGTCCCGTGGCCACCCCGGCCACCAGATACGCCGCACCGGGCAGCACCAGAAACCATGCGGCCAGGAAATGCAGGCTGCGCCCCCAACTGTTCTGGTTGAAGATTTCACCCGTCCGGCTGGCGCTCACCGGGGAGCCGGTCCGCTCAAAGAACGGGACTGGCGCCGCCCACCTGCCATGCCGGTGGTTCCGGCTGATGGGAAGCTCGAGCAGCGCCGGAGTCAGGTCATTTCCCACCTCGCCCCAGTAGAGCCGTGGATGGCACATCAGGATGACCCAACCGCTGACCACCAACGCCAGAAAGCTCACGGAGACCATCCAGTGGGTGATCCGCACCCAGAGCGCGTGCCCGGCGGCCGCTGCCGGCGGCGCCTCATCGGCAGCGGTCGGGAGGGGGCGGGCCAGGGCGGTCTGCATGTTGGGTGTCCAACGGGGGAAGATTGTCGAAAGGTGTATCGGGGTACCTGCGGAATGGCAATCGCCCGTTGCGGCCAGGCCCAACTTGGGAGTGCGGTTGGCTTGCCACCGCTTTAACGTCGGCCGCGACCATCGTTCGGGATGGGAATGAACTTCCGAATCGCACCCGACGCGTCGTTCCAAAGCGGCGTCTCCGCTGCGCTCCGCCGCCGCACTCCATGGCCTGCGGCGCCCCCTTTGGACTGCGGGTGGCTTGCCACCGCTTTGGCGTGGGCCACGGGCGACGCGTGTGAAGGGAAGCGCGCGCCCGACACCCGGAGTTGTGCGCCGCAACACGCAGCGTCTCCCGACTTTTCGGGAGGGTCTCCAGACTGATCTCCGGTTGTTCGGGCGCCACGGCCTGCAGATCATTGCTTCGTGTCATCCCCCGCGACTCCGTGGCCTCATGCCCCAGCCCATCAACTGGGTGTTGGGGGAACGTTCTTCGTGACCGCCAGCACGTATCGCAAGGAGCACCACTTTCGAAGCGCGAGGCGCCTCGCAGTATTGCATCGGGGTCTGCTCACGGTGGCCCGGGATTTCGGATGGCGCCTCGAGGCCTGGTCGGTGTTCTCCAACCACTATCATTTCCTGGGATGCCCGGCTTCCGATTCCCCCACCGGACACTCCTTGAGCGCGATGCTTGGAGCGCTTCATTCCAAGACGGCCATCTGGATCAACAGGCTCGACGGAACTCCCGGGCGCAAGGTCTGGTTCAACTACCGGGAAACGCGGATCACCTTTCCCCGGTCCCATCTGGCGCGCCTGAGCTATACGCATCAGAACCCGGTGAAGCATGGGTTGGTTGCCAGAGCGTCGCTCTATCCCTGGTGTTCCGCGTCATGGTTCGAACGTACCGCCTCCCCGGCTCAGGTACGGACAGTTTATCGGTTCCGGACGGACCGCTTGGAGGTGCCTGATTCGTTTGAAGTTTCTGAGGATTGGTAGCTGCCCGGCGCCCCCTTTGGACTGCGGTGGCTTGCCACCGCTTTGGCGTGGGCCGGGACCATCGCCCGGGACGGAAATGAACGCCCGGCTCCCACCCCCACGCGTCGCTCCAAAGCGGCGTCTCCGCTGCGCTGCGCCGCCGCACTCCACACGCGCACGGCTCGGCGGGAGCCTCGCCCTACCAAGGATGGAGATTCGTTCATCGGATTCACCGAGCCCAGTCGGACCTCGACGTTTGGAGCCTCGCCATGGTAGCGCTCTTCGCATGATCCCCATCAAGCGCCCGGGCTTCTGCCGGCTTCCATTCCTGATCGCCACGGCCTCGGTGCTGCTGGCGGACGGCGCACGCAGCGAAGTGCTGCTGATCCCCGCCGAGAGCGATGCCCGGATCATCCATATTGCAGGGGCTCCCTCGTACCAGAATTCCAACTACCGCGATGACATCCTCTCGGTGTACACGGCCGTGGGCAACGTTCAGCGGACGTTCCTCCGGTTTGACCTGAGTGCAGCGGTTCCGGGGAACGGAATGCGCCTGGCGTCGGCCCGACTCACCCTGACGGCATCCACCGGCTTTGGCGGAAATCCGGGTGGTGCCTCCATGGAGGTGTGGCGCGTGACCCAGCCCTGGCTGGAATCCGAGGTGACCTGGCTCCGGGCCTCGGCGGCGACCCTGTGGACCACCCCGGGCGGCGACATCGCCGGCGGAGCCCACGGTCCCTTTGCGGCGAGCACCGCCAACCCGGCCGACGGCACGCAGATTTCATGGGACGTCACCGAACTGGTGGATCTGTGGGTGGAGGGAATCCTGCCCAATCACGGCCTGCTGATGCTGTCCGCCCCCGGCAACGGACTGACCTTTCGGCAGTCGGAGGCGTCCCAGGTGGGGGATTTGGTGACCCGCCCCCATCTGGTCGTGGAACACGCTCCCGGGGTGCCCCGGCTCAAGGCCGAACTGGGCGCCGGCACCGGCGACGCCGTGCTGTCGTGGCGGGACATCGGCACGGCCGTGCTCCAGGAGCGCGCGGCGATTGCCGTCCCCGGGGATTGGACCGACAGCCCCATCCCGGTGGAGGCGGGCGCGGGACGGAGCGTGGTCCAGGTCGGGGTCTCCGCCGCCCCCAGATTCTTCCGTCTGAGACCGGCGGACGGCGCTCCGTAAGGTCTGCCCCGCCCTCAGCGGGAAGCTTCGGGGGAAGCGGCGTGGTCGGGACGGTTTTCCGGGGCGAAGGGGCGCCGGAAGGCATCCTCAAAGTCGTATCCCCGGCTGAAATCCTCCCGGGAGTCGGCGTCCGTCTTGGAGAGGATCTGGCATTCGATCATGTTGAAGACCACCTCGCCGAAATCGTCGCAGCTCCGGATGCCCCAGTCTTCAAAGACGGTGCACGTCATGGGACCGAACTGCTCCAGGGCGTAGGACCGGATCCCCTCCAGCAACTCCCCCGAACTGACGTGCCGGGGCGCCTCCTCGCCGTTCCGGCGCAGTTCCGCCTGCGCGTGGGACAGCGCCTCGCGCACGAAATGGTAGGCGCCGCGGGCGTAGCGCGTGTCGCGCTCCAGCAGGGGAGCCAGTGCCGTGTCGAATTCCATCTTGGCCATGGATCAGCGCGATGGGGCCTCCGCGGCGGGCAGCGGTGCGGGCGGGCGGCTTCGCAGCCACCATTGCGCCGCCAGTCCGGTGATCACCAGGAACAGGACCAGGGTCAGCACCCGGCGTTCCCCCGGTGAGAGGAGGCTCATCACGGCGGAACGGTAGCACAAGGCCGCCCGCGGACGGAACAACCTTATGGACTGCGGGTGGCTTGCCACCGCTTTGGCGTGGGCCGGGACCATCGCCCGGAACGGAAATGAACGCCCGGCTTCCACCCCACGCGTCTCCGCTGCGCTCCTGCCTTCGTCAGGCTTCGGCATGGCAAGCCGCCGCACTTCAAGGTTCAGGCTACCACGATGTTCACCAGCTTGCGCGGCACCACGATGATCTTGCGCACGGTGCGTCCCTCCAGAAACGGACGCGCCTTCTCGGACGCCAGCGCCGCGGCCTCAATGTCCGCCTGGGTGGCGGCGACCGGCACCCGAATGACATCCCGGAGCTTCCCGTTCACCTGCACGGGAATCTCCAGCGTGTCCTCCACCAGCAGCGCCGGATCGAAGGACGGCCAGGGCGCATAGGACAGGGATTCAGGCGGGGCGCCGGACGGCCCGGACGGGAGCATCTCCCACAACTGCTCCGCAAGGTGGGGCGCCAACGGCGCCAGCAACTGGAGGAAGGGGCGCAGCACAGACACCGGTTTGACCTCCCAGGCAATCGCTTCATTGACGAAGATCATCAGCGCCGAAATGGCTGTGTTGAAGCGCAGCCCTTCCAGATCCTCGGTGACCTTGCGGATGCACTGATGCAGCGGCTTGAGATGGTGGGCATCCGCCGGGACGTCCTGCACATTGGGCGCCAGCTTGATCAGGCCCAGATGGGCCGCCGCACGGTCCGGTTCGGCGGCGCAGGCCTGCTCGAACGCGGTCTCGCTGGTCTCATCAATGAACAGCCGCCAGACGCGGCCCAGGAACTTGTACACGCCGGCCACTCCCTGGGTGCTCCAGGGTTTCACCTCCTGGAGCGGGCCCATGAACATCTCATACAGCCGGAAGGCGTCCGCGCCGTACTCGGCCAGCACGTCGTCGGGATTCACCACGTTGCCGCGGGACTTGGACATCTTCTGCCCGTCATCGCCCAGGATCAGCCCCTGGTTGACCAGGCGATGAAATGGCTCGGCCGTGGAGACATGGCCCAGATCAAAGAGGACCTTGTGCCAGAAGCGCGCATACAGGAGGTGGAGCACGGCGTGCTCGGTGCCGCCCACGTAGAGATCTACCCCTTGCACGCCGAAACGGGAGCCTGCGGCGGTCGAATCCATCCAGTACCGCTCGGCGGACTCCGAGACAAACCGGTCGGGATTCCGCGCATCGAGATACCGGAGATAGTACCAGCAGCTTCCCGCCCACTGCGGCATGGTGTTGGTCTCGCGCACCGAGCCGTCGGGAAGGTTCACCCAGTCCGCGGCGCGGGCCAGCGGCGGCTGCCCGTCGGGTGTGGGCTTGTAGTCATCGAGCGGCGGCGGCACCAGCGGCAACGCCTCCTCCCCGACCGCTTCAGTGTAGCGTGTCCCGTCCTCACCGGTGCGCCAGACGATGGGGAACGGCTCGCCCCAGTACCGCTGCCGGCTGAACAGCCAGTCACGCAGCTTGTAATTGATGGTGCGGGCGCCCAACCCGCGGGACGCCAGCCAGTCGGTGATCCGCCGCTTGGCCTCGGGGGTGGGCAATCCATCGAGGGACACCTGGTCCGAGGTGGAATTCACCGCCACGCCCTCGTCGGTGTAGCCGCGCCAGTCGCGTCCCGACGGCGGTTCCACCACCTGCACCACGGGCAGCCCGAACTTCACGGCAAACTCGAAGTCCCGCGTGTCGTGGGCCGGCACCGCCATGATCGCGCCCGTGCCGTAGCTCGCGAGCACGTAGTCGGCAATCCACACCGGGATCCGCTGCCCGTTGACCGGATTGACGGCATGCGCCCCGGTGAAGACCCCGGTCTTCTCCTTGGCCAGCTCGGTGCGCTCCAGATCCGACCGCCCCGAGGCAAAGGCCTGATAGGCCGACACGGCCTCCCGCTGCGCCGGCGTGGTGATGCGGGCCACCAGCGGATGCTCCGGCGACAGCACCATGTAGGTGGCGCCAAACAGGGTGTCCGGACGCGTGGTGAAGACAGTGATGCCCTCCGGGTTCCCCTCCAGGGCGAAGGTGACCTGGGCGCCCTCGCTGCGGCCGATCCAGTTTCGCTGCATCTCCTTCAGCGAATCGGTCCAATCAATATTGTTCAGATCACCCAAGAGGCGCTCCGCATAGGCGGTGATTCGCAGCATCCATTGACGCATCGGCTTCCGCACCACCGGGAACCCGCCGACCTCGCTGCGGCCGTCCACGACCTCCTCGTTCGCCAGCACCGTACCCAGCTCCGGACACCAGTTCACCGGGGCCTCGGCGACATAGGCCAGCCGGCGCGAATCCCGGTACGCACGCTGTTTGGCCGGCGTGTCGCATCCGGACGGGATCGGCAGCGTGGCAATCGGCTCGGCCCGGCGGGTTTCCGGGTTGAACCAGGCGTTGTAGATCTGCAGGAAGATCCACTGGGTCCAGCGGAAGTACTCCGGATCGGTGGTCGCCACCTCCCGCGACCAGTCATAGCTGAACCCCAGACTGCGGATCTGGCGGGTGAAGTTGGCGATGTTGGCCTGGGTGGTGACACGCGGATGCTGTCCCGTCTTGACCGCGTACTGCTCGGCCGGCAGCCCGAAGGCATCCCATCCCATCGGATGCAGCACATTGTAGCCCTGCGCCCGTCGGAACCGCGCCAGGATGTCCGTGGCGGTGTAGCCCTCGGGGTGGCCGACATGCAGTCCCTCGCCCGAGGGGTAGGGAAACATGTCGAGGATGTAGCATTTGGGGGGGAGCTGTGCGGCGACCGGAGTCTTGCCGTCCAGGCCATGACGCAGCCCGAACGGGTGCCCCGGCGGCACCGCCTCCCCGGGATTCCACGCCCGGAAGGTCTGCTCCTGCTCCCAGCGCTGCTGCCACCGGGGCTCGATCAAATGGAACGGATACTGACGCCTCGCCATAAAGAAACGGAGATCATGCGAATCAGCGGACCTCGCGGCAAGCCCCGCCCCAACCCTAGGCAGGGTCATGTTCCATCCGCGACCCAATTCAAATCCTCTGCGCCTGTGGAGGAATGACGGGGACTCGCAAAGCTTGTCCCTCCGACGCTTACCGGGGGCGGAGGGACACTCCGGACAACGCATCCCCGGGTCCGGATCCGGCACCCGTCCGACGCAACTCCAGAACGTACCGTCCCGGGACAAAGAACTCCACCTCGGCGCCGGGAGTTGCCCCGCCTTCCGATGATGGCCATCGAACGATCTGGCCGTTGATCTTCAGCTCGAACCCGGCCGGGATCGGAACGCCGACGACCGACGGGGTCAGAGCCGCACGGAAGCGTCCCGGCCGGACGATCTCAAGGTCCCACTCCACCCAGTCGGATTCACGCCCCCAACCGGAAAGCCGGTCGCCCTCGGGACGAAACACCGCACGCAGGTCCACGCCATGCACCACGGCATTGGTCGCCCCGCACTGGATCGAGCCATCCGCAGACTGGAGCACGGACAAGGCGGCGGCGGATCCCGCGGGACGCCGGGCGTTGCCCGACACCGGGATGTTGGAATCCCCAAGCGCTTCCCGAACCCGGGCCATCGCATCTTCCAACGCCATCACCTGATCCGGATGCTCCGCCGATACATCGCGGGTTTCGGCGGGGTCCTGATCCAGCCGATACAGCGCCGCCTCCGTCCTGCGCGATTCATAGGAGCCCGGCGCCCCACCACCGCCGGCCCGCACCAGGGACTGATAGGCATGGGGCGCGACCCGCTTCCACACGCCCTGCCGCATCGAGTTCAGTGCCCCAGCGTAGTACCCGGCCAGCGGGGGACGGTCTGGTGTGGATGCCAAGGCATTGGTCCAGGATGCGGCCAGGCTGTATCCATCGAACACCCGGTCCGCCGGCAGCGGCGCTCCGATCAGCGCCGCCAGCGTGGGGAAGAGATCCACGGAGGCCGCGAAGGAGGACGTCACACGTCCGGCGGGAATATGTCCCGGCCAGGAGACGAGGCAGGGCACCCGGACACCCCCTTCCCAGGAGGTCCCCTTCCCTTCCCGAAGCCCGCCGGTCACCCCGGCATGGTCGCCTTAGACCAGCCAGGGGCCGTTGTCGGACGTGAAGATCACCACCGTCTCCCCCTCCACCCCGGCGGCCCGGATCGCCTCCACGATGCGCCCCACCGAGGCGTCGAGTTCCTCGATCACATCCCCGTACCGTCCGGAAGCGGAGCGGTCGCGGAAGGCGTCCGAGACAAACAGCGGCACGTGGGGCATCGAGTAGGCCACGTAGAGAAAGAAGGGCCGGCCGGCGGACCGCTGGATGAAGGACACGGCCCGGTTGGTGTACCGGTCTGTCAACAGCGCCTGATCCTCCGGCATCACGTCGGCATCCACCACCGCGGCGCCGTCCATGAGGGGAAGCGACGGGAAATCTTTCCGCGTGGGATGGTCGGGCCACATGTCGTTTGAGTAGGGCAGCCCGAACCATTCATCGAACCCATGCCGCAGCGGATTGAAGGCCGGGGCGTCTCCCAGGTGCCACTTGCCCACCGCGGCGGTGGCATATCCGCGGGACTGGAACAACTCGCCGAGCGTGACCTCGTTGGGATGCAGCCCGACCGGGGACCGCGGCATCAGCGCCCCCTGGATGCCGATGCGGTTGGGAAGGCATCCGGTGAGCAGGGCGGCGCGGGATGCCGAGCAGACCGCCTGGGCGACACAGAAATCGGTGTAGCGGAGGCCCCCGGCGGCCAGACGATCCAGATGCGGCGTGCGAACATCGCGGCGTCCGTAGCATGCGAGATCGCCGTGGCCCAGATCGTCGGCAAACAGGAGCACCACGTTGGGGGGAGGTTCCGGAATCGCGGCGGCACCCGCGCCCATCGTTGCCATCACCCCCAGCATCCACCTGCCCAGACGTCGCGTGAACTGCACGGTGGAAGCATGGCCCAACCGGCACCCGGGTGCCATTCAGAGCATCCGGAGTGGCGCATTCGTACAGAGGCGCCGCACCTGCGCTTGAAGGACCAGGACCAGGGGAAGTCCCACCGTCCAGCGATTCCCATGTTCCCCGAGGTTTTTCCGGATGCCGACCGGGTCGTGCAGCAGGCCGTCCCCTTTGGGACAGGTGGCCCCTTTTGCCCAGCCTGCTCGTGGATCGCATCGAGATCCGGAAGGGCGTTGCGCATCTCCGCTGCAATCTGCCCCTGATATCCCACTGTTATTCAGCAGGTTCAACCTGCGGGTCTGCGCCTCCCGACCTGTCGGCAGCGGAAATGCTGAGTCTGACGCGACGGGCGGCTGCCAAATGCATTGGTTGAGTGCCCGCCAGACTTCACACAGGACGACATGAAACTGGGCTACCTGATTGACATGGATGGCGTGATCTACCGGGAGAACCATCTCATCCCCGGGGCTGCCGAATTCGTGAACGCCCTCACCGGCACGGGCACCCCCTTTCTCTTCCTCACCAACAACTCCGCGCCCGCCCCGGAGGATCTCGCGGTGCGCCTGAAGCACCTGGGCATCTCCGGACTGGGTGCGCGGCACTTTTACACCTCGGCGCTCAACACGGCGGACTTCCTGTGCGAGACGGATCCGGTGTGCACGGTCTTTGTGCTCGGCGAGGGCGGCCTGCTGACCGCGCTCAACCAGCGCGGCATCGCCAACGACGCCATCCGTCCGGGCTACGTGGTGGTGGGCGAAGGCACGCCCACCATGGAGCGGCTGGCCAAGGCGCATGAGTGCATTGAGCGCGGAGCGCGGCTGCTGGCCACCAATCCCGACAACTGGTGCCCGGTGGCGTCCGACCGCACCCGCCCCGGCGCCGGCGCGACCGCCGCCTTTCTGGAGGCCAGCACCGGACGCCGCGCCTACTACCTCGGCAAACCCAACGGCTACATGTTCCACCGCGCCTGCCACCGGCTGACCGAGAACGCCCGGAGCAAGCCCGACCAGTTCGTGATGATCGGCGACACCATGGAGACCGACATCCGGGGCGCCGTGGAGGCCGGCATCCACGGCTACCTGGTGCTCACCGGTTCGACGCAGCTCGAATCCGTCGGGGACTATGTGTACCAGCCCACGCGGGTGCTGCAGAGCGTGGCGGAACTCACCACCGAGGTGCTCACCGGCAAGCCTTCCGACCAGCTTGACAGCCCCATCTTTGCCGGACGCGATTCCCGCTCCCACCGGGGCGGTTCCAGGCACCAGACCGACGTGCTGGCCCTCTATAAGCCGCGCCCGCGTCCGGCCATGACGAAATGACGGTTCAGATGAATTCGTTGAAGATCGCCTCCAGGAGTTCCTGGCGGCCGCTTTCGAGTCCGCGCACATCGCCGAGCGACAATGCGTGCCGTTCACAGTCGGCAAAGGTGAACTTCCCGGCCTCAATCTTGGCGCCAACCCCGGAATCCCAGCTCCGGTAGCGGTCCTTCACAAAGGCATCCAGCCGCCCGTCAGCCCGCACACGCGCCGCGATCTTCAGGCCGCGGGCAAAGGTGTCCATGCCCGCGATGTGTGCATAGAACAGATCCTCCACGGTGAAGCTCTCGCGGCGGACCTTGGCGTCGAAGTTGACCCCGCCGCGCGTGAAGCCACCGTACTTCAGCACGGTCAGCATGGTCTTCGCGGTGAGGTACAGATCGGTCGGAAACTGGTCGGTGTCCCAGCCCAGGAAGTAGTCGCCCATGTTGGCGTCAATGGATCCCAGGGCGCCCGCCGCGCCGGCGACCTCCAGCTCGTGCTCCATGGTGTGCCCCGCCAGCCAGGCGTGATTGACCTCGATGTTGAGCTGGAAGTGCTCCAGCAGGCCGTATTCGCGGAGGAAGTTCAGGCAGGCGGCCGCGTCGGAATCATACTGATGCCGGGTCGGCTCCTTCGGCTTGGGTTCGATCCAGAACGGCCCCTTGAACCCGATCTTCTTCTTGTAGGCGACCGCCATGTGCAGGAAGCGGCCGAGATGATCCATCTCGCGCTTCAGGTCGGTGTTGAGCAGCGAGGAGTAGCCCTCGCGTCCGCCCCAGAACACGTAGCCCTCGCCGCCCAGCTCATGGGTCCACTCCAGCGCCTTTTTCACCTGGGCCGCGGCGAAGCAGAAGACGTCCGCATTGCAGCTCGTCGCCGCGCCGTGCATGTAGCGCGGATGGACGAAATTCTGGGCGGTGCCCCAGAGCAGCCGGATGCCGGTGTCGCGCTGCAGCTTCCCGAGTTCGCGTCCGACCGCATCGAACTGGGCGTTGGCCTCCTTGAGCGACCGGCCATGCGATCCGAGGTCGCGGTCGTGCCAGGCGTAGTAAGGAATGCCCAGCTTCGAGGCGAACTCGAAGAAGGCATGCGCGCGGTCAATCGCCTCCCGGGTGCTGCATTCCCCGGTCGCCCACGGACGCTGCGCCGTGCCCCAGCCGAACAGATCCCCGCCGGTACCCCGCATGGTGTGCCAGTACACCGCGGCGAAGCGGAGATGCTCCCGCATCGTCTTTCCCTCGACCAGCTCGTCGGGATTGTAGTGCTTGAACGCGAGGGGATTTTTGGAATCGGGTCCTTCAAACCGGACGGTTCCAATCTTCGGGAAGAACTGGGCGGATCGCTTTGCCATAGTGAACGGACCCGGAGGCTAGGCAGGCGGGAGCCCGGTGGAAAGCGGTGAAATTTCTCAGCCGAAGGGGGGTCTCTCCAGTGAGTGGAGTGGGGACCGCAGGTGTCCCGCCGGATTCTTCGTCGTCTGACTGCATACCAACGCGCCACCCCGCTCCGAAGCTTGGAGAGGGTTCACGAGGTCCCGGGCGGGACGACACGCCGGACGCATGTGCTCGCCTCCGGAAACTTGAGAGGCTACGCCCGGGTACCCAGCCCGATCACATCCCGCAGGTAGGTCAGACTGCGCTTGAGCTCGCCCTCCTGACGCTCGCGATCCGAAAGACCATCCGCCGGCACCGCCTTGCCGCGGCGCGCGATGGCGAGGAAGGCCGCCAGTTCCGAGGCGGGCTTGTTGGGGAAGGCGGTCCAGAACTCGGCCTCCAGGTACGCAAACTCCGGCGCAAAGCCACCGATGGTCTCCACATTCACGGCCACGCCCGGACAAAGCTGGCCGAACCGCTCAAAGAACCGCTTCTGGTCAATGCATCCGCCCTCGCCAAAGGCGGTCCACTGGATCTTGCACCCCTTCTCCGTCTCCCAGACCGCCGTGTCCCGGAGGCTGGTGGTGAGCGTGTACGGCCCGAGCTTCTCCAGGGAGTGCAGCGGGTCCTCGAGCGTCCAGAGCGCATTGCCGGAATCGAGGTTGACCCCGACGTAGTCGCGCCCCGCCGCCTCGACCAGGCCCGCCAATTCGGTGGCGGTCATGTCGCCGGCGTGATTCTCCACCGCAATCTTCACCCCCGAATCCATGGCGAGGCTGCGCTGGGACCTGAGCACCGCGACCGTATCCGCAATGCGTGCCTCAATGCCGCCAGGCGTCCGGCGGTCCTCGCGGCTGCCCAACACCACGCGGAAGGCCGGCGAGCCCGCGGCCTTCGAGAGCCGGATCCCCAGCGCGAGATGTTCCTCGGCGGTGCCCCAGTCCTTTTTGAAGGTCTTGGAGGTGGGACAAATGCTCCAGGAGCCGAGCAGGAGGGCCAGGCCCTTGTCGGCGGCATACTTTCGGAGGTCTTCGGCATTCGACAGTTCCAGGGAACCGAGGGCGGGAAGATCGGTGATGAACAGCGTGTCGAGCCTGAGGGCGGCGGCGTAATCCACCAGGGCCCGGCCCTTCAGGCCGAGGGCGCGCACGGCAAAATTGTCCATGCCCAGCGGGATGGGCTTGCCGAGGCGATCCAGCATCCGGGGCGCGGCGGCCAGCGCGGTGGCAGAGGACAGGACACCGGCTCCGGCGGCGGCGGCGGACTGGAGGAGGAACTCTCGGCGATTCATAGGCAGCGCGGAAAGACTCCGGGGACGCCCGGGGAAATTCAAAGCACAAATGCCGGGCCGGAATGCTTTGCCGTGCTCCGGCGCGGACTGCTTCACTCACCGCGTTCCCGGCATGAATTCCTCTCCCATGGCGGCCGCGCCCGCCCCGCGTCTGCGCGACATCACGCCCCAGCAGTGGCGTTCCGGCTGGGCCGCATGGCTCGGATGGATGTTCGACGGTCTGGACATGCACCTCTACACCCTGGTGGCCACGCCGTTCGTGGCCGAACTGCTGCGCACCGCGGTCGCCGATCCCGTGGTCGGCAGCCGCGGCGCCATCATCCAGGCGGCCTTCCTCACCGGATGGGCCCTGGGCGGCGCCTTCTTCGGCCGCATCGGGGACCTGCTGGGACGCAGTCGCGCGCTGAGCCTCACCATCCTCACCTACGCCGCGTTCACCGGACTCTCCTTCATCGCGACGGAGTGGTGGCACCTCATGATCTTCCGGTTTCTGGCGGCGCTGGGCATCGGCGGCGAATGGGCCGTGGGCGCCTCCCTGCTGGCCGAGACCTGGCCCAGGTCCTGGCGTCCCTGGCTGGCAGCCGTGCTGCAGACGGGGGTGAACTGCGGCGTGCTGCTGGCCTGTCTGGCCGGCGTGCTGCTTTCCAATGCCCCGCCGCGCTGGATCTTCCTGGTGGGCGTCCTGCCGGCGCTGCTCGTGCTGTGGATCCGGCGGGCCGTACCGGAGCCCGAGGGATGGCATGCGGCGCGCCAGGCGCAGTCGGGTCCGCCGCCGGGAATCCTGGATCTGTTCCGCGGATCGGTGCTCCGGGTCACCGTCCCGGTGCTGATCCTCTGCGGACTCAGCCTCACGGCGCACTGGACCTTTCTCTTCTGGCAGCAGGCCAATGTCCGGCAACTGCCCGAAGTGGCCGCCCTGGTCCCCGCCGCCCGGACCCAGTTTGCCACCACCGCCCTGTTTCTGGTCATGGCGGGATCCATCTGCGGCAACTTTTTCGCCGGCTGGCTGGCGCGCCACTGGGGATACCGGCGGGCGATCCTGTGCCTCCTGGCCGGCTACGGCATCACCATGGTGCTCACCTATGCCCGTCCGATGAACTGGTCCGAGTTGCGACCGCTGCTGGTGCTGATCGGTCTGTGGCAGGGGGTGTTCGCCCTGTTCACCATGTGCCTTCCCCCGCTGTTCCCCGTACTGCTCCGGACCACCGGTGCCGGCTTCTGCTACAACTTCGGCCGCATCGTCTCCGCAGCCGGGGTGGTTTTCTTCGGCATCTTCACCAGTGTCGGCGATACGCGCCGGGCGCTGTTCTTCGCCGGGTTCCTCTTCCTTCCCGCCGCCATCGCCGCGTTGTGGCTGCCCGAACCGGAGTCCGAAGATGCCGCCGCGGACGTTTAGCCCGCAATCCACAGGCATCCGACGGCCAGGGCCGCCAGCAGCCAGGCCGGCCCGGCTTCGGCGACCGAAGCGCGTTCCCGCTTGTCGAGCAGCCAGGGGGTGACCAGCAGGTATCCCGATGCCAGCGTGATCCCCCAGCCCCATCCGGAGGCGATCGCGCCGTCCGAAGCACCGATGAGCAGGAGGCCTGCGGAAAGCATTCCCGTCAGCACGGCCACCCCGGCTCCATAGCCGGGCATCGAGGCCCGGCGACGCAGCATCCAGCGGGCGGTCAACCGCGCACCGAGGACGAGCACCACGCTCTGGAGGGTGATCAATGCCACCGGACGCCCCGACAGCAGCGCCAGGGACAAACCGCATCCCCCGGCCAGCAACGCAGCCACCAGGAGATTCTGACGCGGCAGTCGCGACACCCCGCCCATCACCAGGCCCAGGGCCGCCGCTGCCCACAGGAGCAGCGCCCGA
>JAFLEG010000179.1 GCA_017302195.1 Verrucomicrobiota bacterium | reverse complement strand
GCTGTGGGACAGGGGGGGGATCCCGTTGTCGGTGACCGTCACGGTCACCGTCTGTGAACCTGGGGGAAACCCGGTTCCTGGAGCCCAGTGCATGAGCCCGGACGGACTGACCGAAAAGCCCGCCGGGCCCGAAGTCAGGGAGAAGGTGAGCGCGTTGGCCGGGAGGTCCGGATCCGCGGCGACCAGTGGGTGCTGGTACGTTCCCCCCAGGCTGACCGTGCCTCCGGGCACCTCGGACATGACCGGAGCGCTGTTGGTTTCCAGTGCCATCAGCAGGAACTCATTGGTCACGCCGAGTGGGGGCGAACCGGTGTCGGTGATGAGTACCCGGACCGGATGATTGGAGGGCGCCTGGGCTTCCGAAGGGGTCCATTGCACCTGGCCCGAGGCGCTGAGGGACAGTCCTGATGGCCCGGAAAGGAGCGTCCAGATCAGTTGGGGTCCCGGAGTCTGGGCGTCCTCTGCGGCGAGGGTCAGCTCGAACGGCTGCAGTTCCACCACGCTTGTGGGTGAAACCGGCGTGGTGGTCGGGGGGCTGTTGAAGGCCGTGACCACCACCGTGAGAACATTCGTGGCGGCGAGGGGCGGCTGTCCGGAATCCGAGATGCGCACGTGCACCTGGTTGGTCGAGGCCGGTTCAAGCTCCGGTACATTCCAGTGCAACACGCCACCCGTGGTGATCGTCATGCCGCCGGGGCCTGAGATCAGCTCGAAGGTCAGAGTCTGGGCGGGCAAGTCGCCATCCAGTGCCGATACCTGAAAGGACAGGGTCCCGGGGGGAACGATGGCGTCCGGGTTCCTGGAACCCGGCACCGGCGCCGAGTTCACCTCGTTCACCGTCAGGGACACCTCCCCGGAAGCGCTCAGCGGCGGGGTGCCGGTATCCGTTACCAGGAACTGGACCACGGTGTTGGTGGGGCCCTGGGCCTCGGAAGGAGTCCAGTCCAGCAGCCCGGACGCAGACAGGGTCAGGCCGGACGGACCGGAAACCAGCGACCAGACCAACTGGCCGGCGGGCGGGGTGCTGTCCGCGGCGGTCAGTTGCCGCTGCCAGGGCTGGAGTTCCTCCAGGCTCTGTGGAGGAACGGCCGCAGGGATGGGAGGGGCGTTCGGGACGACCACGGCAACCTGGAAGATGTTGGTGGCGCTCAGCGGGGGCGCTCCATTGTCCGTGATGCGGATCCGGACCTCGTGCGCGGAGGGTGTCTGCAGCGGCGTGGGGGCCCAACTCACCTCACCCGAGGCGCTGACCGTCAATCCGTCCGGGCCGTCAATCCTCTCGAAGACCAACGTCTGCGCCGGCAGATCGGCGTCGGTGGCCCCGGTGGTGACGTTGAGCGATTCGCCCGGCGCCAGGGCGATGGGGGATACCGGGATGGGCATCGGCGGGAGATTCACCTCCAGCACGTGGCGCACGAACTGGTTGGTCACGCTGAGCGGGGGCGCTCCGCTGTCGCTGATGAGCACCTGGAAGGCGTTGCTGGTGCCGCCCTGGGTTTCGTCCGGGGTCCAGCGAAGGACGCCCGAGGCATCCAGCGTGGCGCCAGCAGGCCCCTGGATCAGGGCGAAGTTCAGGCTGTTGGCCGGCAGGTCGGCGTCGGAGACGGGGATGGGAAGGACGATCGGCACCCCTTCGTCCACCGTGCCATCGGCGAGGGAGGCGGACACCGGTCGGCTGTTGACCTCGCTGACGTGGACCGCAAAGGAGTTGCTGCGGCTGAGGGCTGGGCTGCCGGCGTCGGTGACCCGGACCTGCACCGACTCCGCAGCGGGTCCCTGGGCTTCGGTGGGTGTCCATGCCAGGAGACCGGCGGGGGACACGGTCATGCCCGGGGGGCCGCTGAGCAGTTGGAAGATCAGCCCCGGCGGGGCGGTTTCGGCATCGGAGGCCGGGGCCACGAGCTTCTCGAGGAAGGCGGTGGCGATCTGCGCATGGCCCAGGTTGCTGGGATGGACGGTATCGAGCCCCATGGCGGTGAGCGGATCGAAATAATCGCCCGCCCGGACGTGCTGGACGTGCAGGCCATCCGCGGCCAGCTCCGCGGCGACCTCTGCCTGAATCTGGGTGAACACCGCCATGCCGGCGTCCGAGCCATTGATGTACCCGGAAGCGGTGCTGCGCAGGGTGCCGCCAATCCACACGGAAGGACCGCTGGCCGGCGTCAGCCCGGTGCGGGCGCTGGCAGCTCCCGCCGCCCAGAGGATCGTGACCGGGAATGCGCTTGCCGTCGCGGTCACCGTCACGGTGTGCGGGCCGTCTGCAAGGCCTCCCACCCGGAACAACAGCGGGGATTCGAAGATCCGGCTGTCCCCCAGGAGTCCGACATTGGGCGGGATGGGGGTGTTGGTGTTGCCGCTGCGGGCGGACCGGTTGCCGAAGGCGCCGGTGCACGACACCACACCCGCCGCCTGGCCGTCCACGGTGACGGCGAAGCTGCCCATGTTGTTGGACGCGGAGGCGAGGTATCCGATGTAAATCGCGCGCCCGGCGAGGTTCGAAAAGGTCAGAGTGCTGCCGTCGGCAGTGGCGGTCCGGCCCATGGCGCCTCCGAAGATCGCCGAGGGGCTCCAACTGCCCGCGGCCACCCCTCCCTGGGCGTGGGATTTTCCCGAGGTGGGAATGGACATGAACGCCGCGGCATGGCGGAGGCCCGACCGGTAGAACGCCTGGTAGGCCGTCTGGTTGGTCCGGCCAAATCCGTCGCGCCCGTCGTTGTAGCCGGTGAGCATCATCGTGACGTGATTGGTCCGGACGGTGGCCGGGGATTGGACCGGCAATCCTCCATGGAACCGCGAATTGGTCCGGAGGAATCCGGGCATCAACTGCCAGTTGATGTCCGAAATGGTTGCGGATCCATACGCCAGGTTGGTCAGGGGCCATCCGCGGGCCGCGGACACCAGCGCATTCCAGGCGTAGGTCTCCGGGGGGAATGCCGAAGAGCCGTCGGTGATGGAATCCCCCAGGGAATAGAGCAACAGGCCTGGGGAATCCATCCGCGGGCCGTTCAGGTTCAGGGCGAGCACCCCGTTTTCCGGCAGATGCTGATCCGGCACGAGCGGCGCCACGGGCGGTGTGTTGGGATCCGGCTGCACAGGCGTGGTGAGGAGGACATAGTCGTAGAGGATCCAGTAGGAGTTGCCGGAGACCGCGGGGCCGGTGCGCACCATCTCGAGGGTGTTGGCCCCGACGGTGGCCTGGACCTGGTTGGGGGTGAAGTTCGCCACCACGTCACCCGCTGCGGTCAGGGTCCCCGAAAACACCTCGGTCGCCACGCCATTGCCGTTCCTGAACCGCACCACGATGTCATGGCTGCCAAAACCCGTCTGGACGACGCCGCCGACCGAAAAGCCGCCGGAGGCAAACTCCGCGCGGAGGGTGATCAGGTTGGTCCCGGAGATCTGGCCGGACTCCAGTGTGACGTGGATGCGGTTGGTTCGATCGCGCTGTGTCAGGGCGCGTTCCCAGGCGCTGGAGGGCTCGTCAAAGGGAACCGAACGCGCCGCGCTCAGTTGGTTGAACCCGGCCGGATAGGTGCCGGCGAAATGAAAGTCATCGTCCGCCGTGGGGTTGCCGGGGGTCACATACTCCGGATCGCCCGGGATCCGGGTCACCACACCAGGGGGCGGGTCATTGGTCCCGTTCTCGGTGCTGAACTCGCCATGCACCGCAGCACCGGAGGCCCCGGGGGCCGCATTGGTGCCGATCATCCAGGTCAGCCGGGGTGCCGCCTCCAGCGGGTGGACCAATCCCACGAGGATCGCCATCAGACACAGGGCCACTGAGCGGCACGGGATGCAGGCCTGCGAGAGTATCAGACGGGGCATGGTGGGTGGATTGGATTGTCCGGGAGACGGCTCCAGGTTCCGGAAACGTTGTGGGATATGCCGGCAACCTCAAGAAATCGTTCCGGATATTCTGGTCAGGAATCTTGTTAAAAGTCAGTAAGTTAAATCATCAATCTGGATCTGAATGGATTTAATGAAGACCGGATATCGGGTGAATGGACCTTATGCCCGGGAGACGATAATGGCCGAATGGCAAAGCCCCGGCGACCTGACGGGAAGTCACTCCCCGGCGACCCGCTCGATGCGTGCACCTAGGCGCCGGAGCTTGTCCTCCATGCGCTCGTAGCCGCGGTCGAGATGATAGATCCGGTGGACCTGGGTCGTCCCCTTCGCGGCCAGACCCGCAATGACCAGGGCGGCGCTGGCCCGGAGATCGCTGGCCATGACGGGTGCCCCGCTGAGGGGGCGCCCGCCCTTGACGATGGCATTGGGCCCCTCGATGGCGATGTCCGCGCCCAGGCGCATCAGTTCGGCCACATGCATGAAGCGGGACTCAAAGATGCGTTCGGTGATGACGCTGATGCCCGGCGCCAGGGTCATCAGGGCCATGAACTGCGCCTGCACATCCGTGGGGAACCCGGAGTAGGGCTGTGTGGTGACGTCTGCCGGACGCACCTTGCCGCGCCGGGTGACCCGCAGGCCGGTCCCCGCACGCTCGACGGTGACCCCGGCCTCCCGGAGCTTGTCCAGGACCGCGCCGAAGTGTTCGGGGCGGGTGCCCTGCAGGGTGACGTCGCCCTTGGTGGCGGCGGCCGCGCACAGGAAGGTGCAGGCCTCGATGCGATCGGGGATCACCTCATGGTCGGCGCCGTGGAGCTCCCGGACCCCGGTGACGGTCACGGTCGGACTTCCGATGCCCGAGATGCGGGCGCCCATGGCCACCAGGAAATGGGCGAGATCCGCCACTTCCGGCTCGCAGGCCGCGCTTTCGATCACCGTGACGCCTTCGGCCAGCACCGCCGCCATCAGGATGTTGGCCGTGCCGAGCACGGTCGGACCGGCGCGTCCGCCGAGGAAGATGGTGGTTCCGGCCAGCCTGCGGGCCCGGGCATGCACATAACCGTTCTCCACCTGGATGCGGGTGCCCAGCGCCGCGAGTCCCTTGAGGTGCAGGTCAATCGGCCGCGTGCCGATGATGCATCCGCCGGGAAGGGACACGCTGGCTTCGCGGCGACGTCCCAGCAGCGGACCCAGGATGCAGATGCTTCCCCGCATCTTCCGGATGAGTTCGTAGTCGCCGAAGCCCTGGATCCGGGCAGCCCGTACGGTGATGGCATCCCCCTCGCGCCGCACCTCTGCGCCCAGGGACTCCAGGATCCGGAGCATGAAGGCCACGTCACTGAGATCGGGAACGCGCCGGATCGTGCAGGTATCGCCGGTGAGCAGGGTGGCCGCGAGGATGGGAAGCACGGCATTCTTGGAGCCGCTGATGGTGACTTCCCCGCGTAGCGGCGCGCCACCGTGAATGACGAAACTGTCCATGGAATGTGAGAGACCGCCGATGCGGATCGGGCGGCTCCGGGATCGGAGGTGTCACGCGGTCGGCGACCGGACGATGAGAATCCGGTCGGTGCCGGACAAGTCTTTCTCGACGGCTTCCAGTCGCCACCCGCCGTCCTGGAACAGCGACTGAAGCGCGGGAGCCTGACCGTCGCCGAACTCCAGAAGCAGGGGGGCACCCGGCTTGAGCCACGCTGGTGCCTCCCGGGAGAGGCGGCGGTAGAAGTGCAGTCCATCCGCCCCGCCATCCAGGGCGGCACGGGGGTCGTGATCGCGCACTTCGGGATCCAGGGAGGCCAGGTCCCCGGTGGGGATGTAGGGGGGATTGGAAACCAGCAGGTCGAGGTCGCCCGGGAGGAGGCCTGATGCGGACTGGAGCGCCGCGAAGCCATCACCGAGGTGAAAGCGGATTCGGTCCACCCCGCTTCGGCGCGCATTCCGGGTGGCCGTGTCCAGGGCGGCGGTCGAGAGGTCGAGGGCATGCACCTCGGCGAACGGCACGGCGGCGGCGATGGCGATGGCCAGACAGCCGGAGCCGGTCCCGAAATCGAGCACCCGGAGCGGTGACGGCTCCTCCCTCCCCGACAGGAGGCGAATCGCGGCCTGTGCAAGGACCTCGGTCTCTGGACGCGGGATCAGGACGGCAGGACTGACCTCCAGTTCATGGCCGAGAAAGGCCGCGGTACCGGTCAGGTGCTGCAGCGGTTCGCGATGGCCCCGACGCCGCACCAATTCCCGGGCGCGGGCGGTGTCGGCCTCCGTGACGTTCCGGTCGAACTCCAGATAGAGCCGCAGGCGCGGCTTCTGGAGCACATGGGACAGCAGGAGTTCGGCGTTGAGGCGGGCGGAATCCACACCGCGGGCGGCGAGGTACTCGGTGCTGCGCTGGAGGATTTCCAGGACGGTCATCGGCGGGCAGGACGCTTCCTGCAATGGCGGCCGGCGGCAAGCTCCGGACCGGGGACGCCCTGGAGCGACAGCCCGCGCTCGCAAACTGACCGGAGAAACTTCTGGAGCTTTTTGAGATGTTCCGCATCATTTTGGCGTCCCAGAACGTTCACCTTCGACGCGGCTCTCTGCATGGTTTCCCCTTCCTGGATACGTCCCATCCGCGATGCGGTCTGGCTCGCGGGATTGTGGGTGCTTGTCAGCACCTCGGCGTGGGCCCAGGGCGTGCTGAACACCACGGCAGGGCAGGGGCTGGTGAGCGGGGCGGAGTCCTTCCGCTACGGACGCGAATTTGAGCTGCCGGTGGTGCGCTTTCAGTTTGGCTTTACCACGGACGAACTGGTGAGGGATGGGGTCATTCCGGACGCCTTTACGGTCTCCATCGTGGATGAACAGGGAGGGGTGGCCATGATCCTGGCGACCGCTGATGCCGGGGGAGTGGTTTGGGCGCCGCTGACCCCGGGCACCACGCCGGTGACTCCGGAGCAGGTGGCCTGGACCCCCATTCCCTACTCCAGCCTGGATCCGGTTCAGGCACCCGGGCTGTCCCGGTCTGTCGCGTTCGATCTGGAGTTTGCGCTCAGCCCGGATCTCGCTGATCGCGATCTGAAGGTCTATTTCGATCTGTTCAACAACGACGACGAGGTCGCCTCCCAGGCCTGGTACTCCCAGCCGGTCGTGGTTCCCGAGCCCTCCTCTGTGGTGCTCCTCGTCCTGGGGGCGTTCGCGCTCGTCTGGGGGATCCGCCGAGGGCGCCCGGGATTTCGAGCTTCCGCCCTGTGGATGGTCGCCGGGTGGATTGCCAGTGTTCCAGGCGCGCTGCAGGCCGCTGATCCGGCGGAAAAGGCATTCCGACTGAACGAGGCGGAATGGACCCTGGCCGAGGTCACGCCGGAAACCGCGGTCTATTTCCGGTCCATGCGCCTCAACCGCGCGCTCAACGTTTGGAATGTCGAGGTGACCATCAGCAACCGGTCGGATCGTGTCCTTGGTGGCCCGCTGGTGCTGCTGGTGGACTCCCAGACGGGAACCCCCGGGCCGGTGGGGCCGGACGGCCTGGACGACAGTCAGCCCCGGAAGGCCTACTACGACTGGAGCGCCCAGACCGGGGACAGCGCCCTGTCACCGGGCGAAGTCAGCGCGCCGGTGCGCTCGCTCTCGATGGTGAGGTATTTGAAATCTTCACGCGCGACGAAAAGCTTCTGCTGGTCCGGTGGCCGGCGACCGAAGAGCGCGCGGACCATCGCCTGACCGACGAAATGCAGCGGCGAAAGCAGCACATCCGCGAGCCTCAGCGGCGTGGCAAGAAAGGCGACGGCGCGATAGGGAAAGCGGCGGAAGAGCGACTTCGGCAGCAGCTCGAGCACGATGAGGTAGAAGGGCAGCGCGGCGAGCAGCGCGTAGAGATAGCCGCGCGAGCCGAAGAGCCGCACG
>JAFLEG010000178.1 GCA_017302195.1 Verrucomicrobiota bacterium | reverse complement strand
CTCGCTCCGAAACAATGATCTGGTTCTTCTCAGCGCGGTTCATTAAACGCGCTGCCGTGTTGACTGTATCACCCAATACATTATATTCACGGGGATCAAGTCCGCCGGCACGCCCCGCCTGACGGGCGATCTGTCCCAGCGCCCAGGCCGCATGCCGTCGCGCGGGCAGTGGGGCTGATGGCATCAGCGCGGCGCGGAGGGGCGCCACGGACGCGGCACCCTGCTGCGCCAGGGCAAACTGAGCCTCCTGCCGCACGCGTTGATCGGCATGGGACAGCAGTGTCAGAAGCCGCTCGGGAGTGAGGGACTCAAACCCCGCCTTGAGCAGGGTTGCGGTTGCCGTGCCTGAGGCGCGTTCCGGACCGGACGGCGCCGTGAGCACGTGAATCCTGCCCCGCGCCGCGGGCACCCAGCCATCGCCCCAGTCGAGCAGCCAGACGGCACCGTCGGGGCCGAAAGCCACGTCCGTGGCATTCACCCCGCGGATCCACTCCGACAGATCGGCCACGCGGAATCCCGCGCCGTCCGCCACCACCCGGAATCGCCACAGTCGGCTGTCGTTGGAGGATCCGCGGAAATCGGTGAGCAGGAACTGGCCGTCCCAGCCGGTGTCCAGTCCGGTGCCCGGATAACGGCAGGTTCCCGAGGGACCTGCAGAGAAATTTGCGACGGGCGGGACCACATACGCCGGCTGCCCGGGATGCGCGGGCTTCCACAGCCCCTCCGTGATCCAGGGCGCGGTCGCTCCCGGGCCCTCGACGCCCATGCGCCAGACACCATCGTCCACCGCAATCCGGTTCTCCGCCCACTGCCACCCGATCCGCCATCCGCTGTCGCCTCCCGAGATCACATGTACCCAGCGCGATTCGTCCCCGGTGTTCGCGCTGTTATCCCCGGTAAAGAGATTGCCCCAGTCGTCGAACACGAGTTCCTGGGGATTGCGCAGGCCGAACGCGAAGAGTTCCAGTCCGGAGCCATCGGGCTCGAAGCGGAACACCGCCCCGCATTCCGGATGCCCGATCCATCGTCCCTCGTGCAGGATCATCGAGGCCCGGTCGCCGACGGACACGTAGATGCGGCCGTCGGGGCCCCAGACCAGTCCGTGCAGATCGTGGCCGAGCATGGAGATCCGCACCCCATGGCCGTGGCTGAGGCTCCGGCGCGCGTCGGCGATGCCATCGCCATCCCGGTCGGTGAGCCGCCAGATGTCCGGGATGTTGGCGAACCACGCGTCGCTGCCGCGGACCAGGACTGAGGACGCCACGCCATCCAGCGGCGTATTGAATCCGGTCGCGAACACCTGGGAGCGATCCGCACGGCCGTCGCCATCGGTGTCCGACAGCACGCGCACCTGTTCGGACTGCGTCGCGTACAGCCTGAGTCCCTCCTCGCCCCACAGCCGGCGCATGAGGGCGAGACGGTCGTCCACAGTGCGCGCGGCCAGATCCTCATCCAGCCAGGGCAGCAGATTCCGAATGTCGGGCACGCCGCGCCAGGCCCGGAGACTCTCGGCGACGAACACGCGCCCATCGCCGGTGAGATCGAAGGCCACGGGATGCATCACCTGCGGCTCGGCCGCCCAAACCGACGCCGTCCAACCGGCGGGCAGCACCGCGCGGCGCAGGGAGTTCTCGGCATCCGGACGCCCATCGGGTGCGGGCGGCAGAACGAAGGACGAGGGATCTGGGGGCGGCGGCAGCGCGTGCTGTGCGCGGACTCCGCCCCCGGTCTGCGCCGCGGCAAACACCACCAGGGCGATGGGCCATCCGCTGCTGTACATGCGCCATGCACCCGGGGATCCAGGGTTCATGTCAATCGTGTTTCCCCGGGGGCGCCTTGGACTGCGGTGGCCTGACACCGCTTTGCAATGACGCGCCGGCTGCGGACCGGGGGTTCATTCCCCGCCCGCGCACGGGAGGGTGAACAGTGCACGAGGTCCCGGGCGAGGACGCCCGGGAGAACACGCGGGACGCGTGTGCTCCCCGGGCCATCCTTTCGACACGGCAAAGGGCTTCGCTTTCCGGCGGCCGGCCCCCTACGGTCCGGCCCACGACCGCCGCCCAGGATGCCGCCGTTCTCCGCCGTCCACGCCTGCACGCACCTTCGTCCGATGGGCGGGGTGCAGACCGTCCTCCGCCGCCATCTGCGACGCGACGCCGTCCTGGGCATCTCCAGCGCGGCGGTGCTGTGGTTTGAGAATGGGTCGTTCGAACCGGATGCCGCGGGACGTCCCGCATCCGGACTGGGACTGAAATGGTGGCACACGGGGCGCACCCTGCGGCGGCGCCTGCGACGCCTCATGGCCTCCAACCCCGCCGCGGAGGCCCTGTGGGCCTACCATGACCTCTGGGGTCTGCCCACCGCGGCGGACCTCGACGGCGCCGGACGGCGCGTGGGCATCGTGCATTCGCAGTGGGAGGCGACGGACGGCCTGCTGCAGGCCAGCCGGGGTGTGGTGGACGGCATGCTCTGCATCAGTGCGGCGACGGTGGATCTGGCCCGGTCACACCTGCCCGGGATGGAACCCGAGCGCATCGCCTGGCTGCCGGTGCCCGTGGATCCGCCCGCATCCCTGCCGCCGGGTCGCCAGACGGGGCGTGCCGAGTGGGTGATCGGCTACTGTGGACGCATCCAAAAACATCAAAAGCGGGTGGAACGGATTCCCGGGGTGGCCCGGGCGCTCCGTGCCGCCGGCGTGTCGCACCGGTGGGAGTTCCTGGGCACAGGTCCGGAATCTGCCGCGCTGGAGGCGGAGTTTGCGACAGCCGGCATTCCGGCACGGTTTCACGGCATCAGGTCCGGCGACGACTACTGGCGGGTGCTCGCGGACTGGGATGCCATCCTGTTCACCAGCGACTTCGAGGGACTGCCCATCGCCATGATCGAGGCCATGTGCTGCGGGGTGATCCCGGTCTTTCCGGAGGTGCCCTGCGGCGGACGCGACTACACCGCACGGGTGGCGCCGAAACTGGTCTATCCCGCAGGCGATCCCGAGGGTGCCGCGGGTGCGCTCCGCTGGCTGCAGGGCCTGGGAACTCCGGAGGTCGAAGCGCTGCGGCAGCGGGCCCGGGACACCGCCGGCAGCCATGCACGGGATGCCTACGGGCGGACGTTTGCCGCCTACGCCCGTCATCTCTCCACGCTCCCGAGAATCTCCAGGTCAGGCCCGTCCGCCCGAAAGGTGCATCCCGGGGAATGGCTGCCCTTCGGACTGCTGGCCCGCCTCAGCCCACGGCATCCGCTCCGCGTCGGCTACCTGTGACGCCGGCGGGGGACATGCACCGCGGGCGCCAGAACCAGTACGCCGGAAGGCCGGCGGCAAGAATTCCGAGCCCGATGAGGCTGTCCCGCGGATGCCGCCGCACCAGGTCGGCCACCACCAGCCAGCAGATGGCGGTGAAGGCCAGCGTGGTCCAGGGGTGTCCCGGCACCCGGAATCCGGCGTGCGACCCCGGGCGCCGCCGGAAGAGGAACACGCACACACCCGCCAGGCCGAAGAAGACGAAGTCCACCGACACCACGTAGTTCAGAATCGTCTCGTAGCGTCCGGTGCAGGCGATGACCGAGGCGACCACCCCCTGGAGCACAATGGCCGGCACCGGGACCCGCGACTGCGGATGCACGCGCGCCAGCCACGGAAAGAAAAGCCGGTCACGGGCCATGGCAAAGTACACCCGCGGTGCGGTGAGCATGCCCTGGCTGAGAAAGCCGAGGGTGGATACCAGGATGCCCACCGCGATCCAGCGGGCGCCGGGCTCGCCCAGCGTGCGCCGCATGACGTCCGAGGCCGGAGTCTGCGTGGCCGCCAGCGCTTCGGGCCCGAGGGCGCGCAGGCAGGCGAGGTTGGTGGCGAGGTAGAGGGTGATGACTCCGGTGATTCCCAGCACCAGGGCCCGCGGCAGCGTGCGGGCGGCGTCCCGGACCTCACCGGCCAGAAAGCCGGCGGTCTGCCATCCGCCATAGGCGAACAGGACGGGCACCAGCGCACCGAGCAGCAGGGAAATGCTTCCCTGAGGCACGATTGCCCCCGGGGCGGACGTCCCCTCGGGCACGGCGGATACCGACCCGAACAGTCCGGCCACGATCAGGCCCGCAATGGCCAGCGCCTTCAGGACTGTGAGGCCGCTCTGGGTCGTCGCTCCGGCGCGCACCCCGAGACAGTTGATCCCGGTGAGGCCCAGCAATGCGGCCACGGCGACGAACCGGTCGTCCAAACCCCATCCCATCAGTCCGCGCGCATACATGGCAAAGGTCACCGCCACGGCAGCCATGCCACCGCTTTGGACGACCCACAGCAGTCCCCAGCCATAGAGAAAGGCCACCGCCGGATGATAGGCCTCGCGGAAGTACACATATTGTCCGCCCGCCTCCGGACGCTCGGAGCCGAGCTCGGCATAGATCCAGGCCCCCATCAGGGCCACCAACCCTCCGGCCGCCCAGGCGGCGAGGATCCAGGCCGGCGACGCCATCTGGCGGGCGACCACCGAGGGATTCAGGAAGATGCCCGCCCCGACGATGCCGCCCACCACCACCAGGGTGGCATCAAACAGTCCCAGGCGCCGCGACAGGACCGGACCGCTGCCGGGGGCGCCTTCCGAGGACATGGGCAGGGGATATCACCCGCCATCGGTCAGGTCCAGACGGCGACACTTCCTCACGCGCAAGCCACGGAACGCGGTTGGAGACGCACCCGTGGCAGGCGTCGAGGCCGAACTACTGTACGGTGCCACGCTGATATTTGATCAGGCGTGCCTTGATCACCTTGTCGCGGACATCCTGCACGGTGGCGCTGGAGGTCCCGAAGCCAATGGCCGAGAACGTGTGGCGACACCCTGGGCCCCGCCGGTTGCCGGCTTGCCAAGGAGCGCCCGGCGGCCGGAGTCTTGCGACGCGGAACCCGCCGCCATGCGCCGCTTCTTTGGTCATTTTACCCTGGGCCTCTTTGTCGCATCCGGCATCGCCCTGCTCGGCTTCGGAGTCTATCTCCTCGGCGTCCGCAGGGATTTCCGCAGACACGCCGCGCTGATCACCTACTTCGACCAGTCGGTGAATGGGTTGCATGAAGGGGCGGAGGTGAAGTGGCGCGGTGTGACGGTGGGCACGGTGGCGCAGATCTGGATCCGGCATGACCAGGCGCCGGACGACTTTGCGACGCCGGTCCTCCTCCATCTGGATCGGGACGACCTGCGACGCAAGGTGGACGACCGGTCGGATGTGGGGTCGCGCCCATTCCTGGAGTCCTGGATCCAGCGCGGGTTGCGGGCGCACCTGGAAAGCGAAAGCCGGGTCTCGGGGAAACTGTTCGTGGAACTGACCATGGTGCCGGGCGATCCCCTGCCGCGGCCGCATCAACTCCGGCCGGAGTATGTCGAGATTCCCGCGACGCCCACCGAGGTCCAGAGACTCCTGGCCAACTTCGGCCGCATCAACTTCCAGGAACTCTCCCGCCGCATGACCAGCGCCCAGCGGGAACTGGACAAGGACATGGCGGACCTGAATCTCAAGGGACTGGCCCAACGCCTGACGGAGACCCGCGACACCCTGAACCGCGCCCGGACCGCCGCCGATCTCGCCACCAGCCAGCGCGACCTGGCGACGCTGCTCGACGAGGCAAAGCGACTGGCCGCGCAGTTCGGCGTGCGCCTGGGTCCGGTCGCGACCGGGGCCTCCGATCTCCTGTCCCGGACCCGGACCGATCTGTCCGGCGCCACCCGCCGTCTCGCCACGCCGGATCCCGGCGCCGGCGGCGCCGCCGACCTCCGTGCCGTCCTCGCCGACCTCACCGCCGCCCAGGAAGCCCTATCGGGTCTCCTGGCCACCCTCAAGCGCGACCCGGCGGTCATTCTCACGGGAAATCCCCCCGCGCCGCCGCTCCCTCACAGCGAGCCACCCCCGAGGTAAACCGTGGGCACCCTGCCACGTAGCCGACGACGTGAGGAGACGCTGACTCCACCGGCACGTTGTGAAAATCCCACTCCTGGGCGACAGCCGACCGCAGTGGAAGTTTTCAGTTTCAAGTTTTCAGTGTTCAGGGGGGAAGGCGGAAGAAGTCACGGACGTGCGGAAGCCCGTCCCTACGAGCCTCGGTGGGGGTTCCAACGGGGCCAGGGGCCGTTCAAACCATGAGTAGGGCGGCGAAGTGGCTTGGTGGAGCCTCCACAGGCGCACGGCTCACACGGAGGTTTGCCCCATCGGGGGTAGCAGCCGATGTCAGGCTCAAACTCAACCTGCGCTGGAGTTAACCTCAGGCCCCGGGCGACAGCCGACCGCAGTGGAAGTTTTCAGTTTCAAGTTTTCAGGGAAAGCAGAGGAAACCAGAGTCTCGTCACCTCGTCACCTACCCCGGTTCCGGGGCGAAGCCTTCCAGGGAGAATTCGTGGAGGCGGCGGTGGAGGGTGCGGCGGCTGATGCCGAGCTTCTTGGCGGCCTCGGAACGGTTGCCCCGGGTCTCCTGGAGGGCGTGGATGAGGAGCTGCCGTTCGGCGTCCTTCATGGTGAGCTGGCCGGTGGCGATCTGCTCGCGGGTGCGCTGCTCGGTGTAGGCCGACTGCGGAGTCCGCACCGCGGGGGGCAGCTCCTTCGGGGTGATCTGGGCGCCGCGGCAGAGCACGACCGCATGCTCCACCGCCGCGCGCAGTTCACGGACATTGCCCGGCCAGTGGTAGCGGAGCAGCAGGTCCATGGCGTCGGTGCTGAAGGCGGTGATGGGCTTGCCGTTCTCGGTGGCGAACTCCTTGAGAAAGGCGGCGGCCAGCGCCGGGATGTCCACCACCCGGTCCCGCAGGGGCGGCAACTGGATCGGCACCACCGCAAGGCGGTAGTAGAGGTCCTCGCGGAACTTGCCGGCCTTCACCAGCGACGGGAGGTCCTTGTTGGTGGCGGCGATGAGGCGCACGTCGGCGGTGAGGGTCTTGTTGGAGCCCAGCCGCTCGTAGGTGCGCTCGCCGAGGAACCGCAGCAGCTTGACCTGGGTGGTGATGTCGAGCTCGCCAATCTCATCGAGGAACAGGCTCCCGCCCTGCGCCTGCTCGATGCGCCCGATGCGCCGCTCGTGGGCGCCGGTATAGGCGCCGCGCTCGGCGCCAAAGAGCTCGCTCTCCAGGAGGGTCGCCGGCAGGGCGGCGCAGTTGGTGGTGATCAGCGGACCCCGGGCCCGCGGGCTGTTCTGATGAACCGCCTTGGCCACCAGCTCCTTTCCGGTGCCGCTCTCGCCGGTGATGAGCACGGTGGCCTTGGTGGGCGCCACCGCCTGCAGGGTCTCAAAGACCTCCTTCATCGCCGGGGACTCGCCGATGAGCTGGGTGATGCCGAACTTCTGGTCCAGACGCTGGTGCAACTGGGTGTTCTCGGTCTCCAGCGTCTGACGCTTCAGTGCGCGCTGGATGCGCAGCTCCAGCTCGTCAATCTGCAGCTTGCCCTTGGAGATGTAGTCGTCCGCCCCCTCCTTCATCGCCTGCACCGCCAGGTCCTCGGAGCCGTAGGCGGTCATGAGGATGCAGACCGGCGGCTTGGACAGCGCCTTGGCGCGGCGGATGAGCTGGAGGCCATCCTCCCCGGCCATGCGCAGGTCGGTGAGCAGCACGGTGAAGGGCTCGCGCTCCAGAAGCTGCCACGCGGAGGCGGCGTCCTCCGCGACATAGACGTCGAACTTGTCCTCCAGGGCGGCCCGCAATCCTTCGCGGGTCGGCTTCTCGTCATCCACGATGAGCAGGGTGGGCGTGGTCATGGAACCTCAGGGGA
>JAFLEG010000177.1 GCA_017302195.1 Verrucomicrobiota bacterium | reverse complement strand
GGGAAGCACCGACCCGCAGGGCTTCCCCCATTGCCCGGAGCGACTCCACACGTCGGGCGGCAGAATATGGGGGCGTGCAGAAGCCCAGCCCTACTGCTTCGGCAGGGCGTCGGAGGCGGACTGCTGGAAGACGCGCCGCACCTCGCTGGCATCGCTGTTCGGGAAGTTCGAGCGCTGCACCATGAGCACGTAGGCGACGCCCCGGACCGGATCCACCCACGCCTGCGTTCCCCAGGCGCCTCCGTGGCCATAGGTCCCGGGCGAGAGCATCGCCGCCACGCCGTTGTGCGGGGTCCGCAGCACGCAGGTGCCGAGGCCCCAGCCGTAGTTGCGGCCGTGCTGTCCCCAGGTGTCGTTTTGGAAGAATCCGGTGGGAAGGTCCCCGGTCTGCGGTGTGGAGAGTCGGTTCATGGCGGCGGCGCTCAGGAAGCGCCTTCCCTCCAGGGTGCCGCCGTTGAGCAGCAGTTGGCAGAAGCGCGCATAGTCGGCGGCGGTCGAGTAGAGCCCGCCGTTCCCCTGGGGCGGACGGTCGCGGGGGCCGAACTCCGGACGCGGCGGCACCGCTTCCAGCAGGCCGCTGTCCTTGTTCTTCGCGTAGGCGGTGACCCGCTGCGCCCGCGCGGCATCGTCCAGATAGAACGTGGTGTGCTTCATGCCCAGCGGACCGAACAGGCGCTCCTGGAGGAAGGCGTCGAAGGATTTCCCGCTTACCACCTCGACGATGCGTGCGGCGGCGTTGATCCCGCTCTGGGTGTAGCGCCACCGTTCGCCGGGTTCGTACTGCATCGGCGCGGCGAGCCAGAGGGGCACCAGGTCCCCCAGCGTTTTGGCAGCCTGGGCCTGGGGACCGCCCGCCTCGCCGAGGCCGGAGGTATGGGTGAGGATCTGGGTGATGGTGATTGGCGCGGGCTTTCCAGAGGGGCTTCGCAGGGTGGCAAACTCGGGCAGGTACTTCGACACCGGATCGTTGACGTCCAGCTTGCCGTCATCCTGAAGCATCAACACGGCGACGCCGGTGATCGGCTTGGTCATGGAGGCGATCCAGAACAGGGTGTCGGCGGTCATGGGCTTCTTCTGGGCGACATCGGCAAATCCAGTGCCTTCCAGGTGCAGCACGCCGTCCCTGCCGACCACCACGGTGACCGCGCCGGCGATCTCGTTGGTGGCGATCATCGCCTCCATGGCCTGTCCGATTCCCGGCAGGATGGGCGCGGCGGACACGGGCAATGCGGCGGCGGCGAGCAGGCTGGCGGACAACCGGAGGGGATTCACGACGCCGAGCTTCCCTCGCCGGACGCCGGCGTCAACGCCCGGCGATCTCAACCATCTCCTGGGTAGGGCCGTGTTCCACCGCGGCCCCATATAAATCTGCTGCGCTCGTGGACGAACGACGGGGATCGCGGGAAGCACCAACGCGCAACGCTTCCCCCGTTCCCCGGAGGGACTCCACAAGTCAGGCGGCAGAATATGGGGGCATGCAGAAGCCTGCCCCTACCAAGGATTGGTAGGGCCGTGTTCCACCGCGGCCCCATATAAATCTGCTGTGCTTGTGGACGAACGACAGGGCTCGCGGGAAGCACCGACGCGTAATGCTTCCCACGTTCCCCAGAATGACTCCACACGCCAGTCGGTAGAAAATGGGGGCATGCAGAAGCCTGCCCCTACCATGTTACGGATTCTTGGCGGGATCTTCGACGATCAGCCAGGTGGCGCTGCGCGGGGCCATCTCCAGGGGCACGGACGCGATGCCCCGGGAATCCAGGGTGAATGGCGTTGGAGGATTGTCCTCGCGGCGGATGGACGCCTTGCCCTGGAGGCCGGTGTAGTAGAGGGGCAGTTCCATGGCCCGTGTCACCGGGGTGTCGAGCGGGTTGTACACCATGGCGAGGCCGCGCTGGGGCAGGCCGGGATTGACGTGCAGCATGCAGTCCAGGTCCCGGCCGTCCGGACGCCGGACGTGGATGATGTCGGAATTGAGGATGTCGCGGTGCTGCTTGTAGAAGGAGGTCCACTTCCGGACCACGTCACGGGTTTCCGGCGTGTCGAACAGCCGGGGTCCACGGTAGCAGGCGATCACCCCGCTGCCGAAGTTCTGCGCCAGGTGCGCCCCGTAGGCGTCGAGGTGTTCGGACAGCGGCTCGATGGTGGCCGCGGGTCCACCCCCGTGATACTCGGTCAGCGGCAGCATCATCCAGCCCATGCTGGGCGTCTTGTGCCAGGTGCCGTCGTAGATGTTCTGGCGGCCGATGACGATCTGCAGTTCGCGGGGCAGGCTCCAGTTTTCCTCCCGGTATCCCATCGGGCACTTGTGGCTTCCCTCGAAGAAGTACCATTCGGGGGAATTGATGTAGATCCCGCGATCCACACAGGCCTTGTAGAATTCGCGCTGCCGGGCCCATTGCACCCACAGGGAGTCCTCCACCCCGCGGTGATGGCGGTGGGTCCGTGATTCGCAGGCATAGCCGTGGTAGGGCCCGTCCGTCTCGATGACGTCCATGCCGGTGGCATCCATGAAGCGGTAGAGTTTCTGGAAATAGGCGTCGGTGTAGCCCGATCCCAGGCAGAGGCTGCCGTCCGGCTTGTGGGTTACCGGGTCAATGGCGTCGTGGTCCGGGCCCTTGGACGCGGTGGTGCACAGCAGCACGTAGCCGCCGATCCGGATGCCGCGGCGGTGGGCGTAGTCGAAGTCGGCGCGGATGCGGGCGATGTATTCCGGGTCCTCGCTCTCCATGTTGAACCCGCTCCAGAAGGTAAGGATGACCATCTCGAATCCGACCTCGACGCACTGGTCCACGGCGCGCCGGATGGACTCGGAGTCGGAATTGCGCAGGTGCATGAAGATCGGGTTCTCGGTGACCTGCGGGGTCAGGGTCCGGTACATCCGACGGTGGGCCAGTCCGGTCCGTTCCCGGTCCTCATCCTCCAGGAGGAGTTCATGGACACGGAAGGACTGGAACCGTCCGCCGGGTGACACCAGCGCCGCCGGGCCCCGGAGATAGCTGCACCGCAGCAGATACTCCCGGGAGCGGGGCAGGAAGCGGGCGTCTCCCGGATTGGTGACCACGAAGGTGGGCCAGTCCGGATCCGCAACCCACTCCACCGATGAGGGCAGGCTTTCGTCGCAGTCCACCAGCATGCGGTTCCGCTGGTCGGGCGTGACGGCCAGCACCTCCGGCTCCAGGGCGTCCACGCTGACCTCATTGGGCCCGGCATTGGACACGGTCACCCATTTGGCGAGGACGGGAATTCCGTCATACAGCTCGTAGTGCACAGAGATAATGATTCCCGGCAAGGCCGTCGCCTCCTTGGGCGGCAGGAAGTCCAGCGTCAGCCGCGTGCCCTTCGGCGGCCAGGCAGCGGGGGCGGCGCCGTAGCGCGGCTTCCAGGGGTAGCGCGCCTCGATGGCGCCCAGGCGATGTCCGGAGAACCGGAAGGCGTTGGTGCCGGCGGTGAGCGAAGGCAGCCAGTCCGGAGAGAGGTAGCTGTGGTCGCGCTGGCCCTGGAGTCCACCCACCGCGTACCGCACGCCATTCAGGGTCACGAGGGCTTCCGGCCGGATCGCGCGCAGGTACTCGGCGCCGGAGGACAGGTTGCGGAGTCCGACGGTCGCCAGGTTGGGAGCGGTCTTGAAGGTGCGCTCGATCAGTCCATTGGACAGGGTGAGTGTTCCACCGTCCACGCCCGGGGTCGCCACGGAGGGCGTGGTCACCGGATGCACCAGCCAGTCGGCGGCGTAGGCGCCGAGCGACATGTGGACGATGGCGACCAGCGGCAGGAATCGTTGGAGGAGGCGCATTTCTTGGGGCGGTTGGCAGAGGACCGGCGGCGGCACCGGACTGTCCCGGGGGATCCGGTATTCACGCAGCGGGGGATTGAGATTGTGTTCGGTCCGGGGGGCTCGACCACAGTGGACGCGGTCGCCGCACGCGTTTTCGATGCACATCACTCCGAATGCAGATTCCAGCAGCGCTGACGCTGTGACGCGGTCGTCCCCCGCTTTGGCGAATGACGCGCTCCCGGCTCCGGCGGCGTGGGGCAACGTGGTCCTCGCCTCGCTGCTGATGCTGGCCACACTGCCCGGCCGGACCCAGGGGCTGGGGCTGATCACCGAGCCGATGCTGCAGGATCTGCGGCTCGATCGGGTGGACTATGCGGCCCTCAACCTGTGGGCGACCCTGCTGGGCGCCGTGGTCTGCCTGCCCGCCGGCTGGCTGATGGACCGGTGGGGGCTTCGCTGGATGGCGTCCGCCGTGTCGGTCGTGCTGGCGGCCGTGGTTTGGAGGATGAGCGCGGTCGCCGGGGCTGGCGGCGGCATGTTCGTGCTCCTCCTGCTCACCCGGGGGCTGGGACAGAGTGCATTGTCGGTGGCCAGCATCACCACGGTGGGCAAGAGTTTTGGCGCGAGGTCCGGCTGGCCGATGGGCGTGTATTCCGTGCTGCTCAGCGTCCTGTTCGCCGTGGCGTTTGTCGTGGTCGGGGCCGGGGTGCGAAGCCAGGGATGGCGGACGACCTGGGCCCAGGTCGCGCTCGGGGTGCTGGTGATCGCCGTGCTGGTGGCGGCGTTCCTGCGGGAGCCGCCGCGCCCTGCGGAGGTCGCCCGGTCGGCAACGCCGGGGATCTCCCTGGCCATGGCCCTGCGGACTTCGACCTTCTGGGTGTTCGCCGGAGCGACGGCGCTCTTCGGGCTGGTGGCCTCCGGATTGGGATTGTTCAACGAGGCGGTGCTCGCCGAGCGGGGGTTTCCCCAGGAGACCTTCCACATTTTCCTCGCGGTGACGACCCTCTGCGCGCTGGTGGGTCAGATGCTGTGCGGCTGGCTGTCGCTGCGGCATCCCATGCCGCGGTTGCTGGCGGTTGCGATGTTCCTGTACGCCGCGGGACTGGCCGCGCTCCCGATGATCCGGACCTCGCCGCAGCTCTGGCTGTTTGCCGTGCCCTTCGGCGTGGCGGCCGGCTTCATCACGGTGATCTTCTTTGCGGTTTGGGGGCAGGCCTTTGGACGGCGCCATCTGGGACGCATCCAGGGTGCGGCCCAGATGCTCACCGTCCTGGCCTCCGCCCTCGGCCCCCTGCTGTTTGCCTGGAGCCACCGGGCTACCGGATCCTACGCGCCGCTGCTCCAGGCGCTGGCGCCTCTGGTGTTTGCCCTGGGGCTCGCGGCGTGGTGGACGCGGATGTCGTCGCCGGGATCCACCCCCAGGGAGTAGCCAATGCACGCTGGTCTGGGATCTGGAGGAAGGGGAGGAGACACGAATTGCACGGATTTCCACGGAACGTAGCCGCCGAGGGAACGGGGCGCTGAAGTGTCTGCGGCAGGGTCCGGGGTCTGGCGTTTGGGATCCGGGGAGGGGAGGGCGGTCCCGTCCCTCATGGTTCCCCACGTCTCTTCAAACAGCTCGTCGGTCCCGCCCACTCGCTCCAATTATTGTAGTATGGATGCATTTGATCATTGACTGTTTACATTTGATGCGTTGCTATTTCATCAGTTCACCAAGCGACCGCCACGCTACTCAGAATGCCTGCCTCAGGAACATCTCTCCCATGAGTTTCCAAATTTTACCCCTTCCTCCCCGCATCGATTCATCGAAGGGTAACCATGTCATCGCGTGGTTGATTGCCACATTATTCTTGGCCTATGTAGCAGTTCCCATTGCTGCCGCAGCCCCCGCCGACGAGGCCCCGCGACTGACAGCGCCAATATTGTCCCGAGCGGTTCGCGCCGTCGGAAACCGGCCTCCCTCGGCTGGCGAGGTTGAGACGCTGAGGAGTATTCTGAGTCAGGCCCTCTCAGAGCAGCGCTCCGGCGAGTTTCTCTCTGACGAGCAGTTACGGCAGCAGGCGGATGATGTCGAAGCCTATCTGACCAATAACCCTGCCTCGCCATACAACCCGTCTCTGCGGGTGGAATTGGGGCGCTACTACGCCGGTCAGTTGCACATGGGCAGGGCCCTGGAGCACTGGCGCATCGTGGGCGACGAGCTGGGAGGCGTTGCCGATCCCGTCAGCAAGGAGTATGGCGACCTGGCGCTGGCGCTGTATGCCCGTGTGCTGCTCATCAATGGAAACATTGAGGAGTTGCGAGCCTTCTATCAGATCCATGGAGCCAGGGTACCCGCTCTGGGACCGCTCGGTGCGCATTGGCAGCGAACGGCGGAAAAGTTCCAAAGCATGGAACGAATTCCGCAGCAATCCTTCAAATGCGGCGTCTATGCACTGGACGAACTGGGGCAAATCCTCGGACTGGGTTATTCGCGCGCTCAACTCACGGCAGTGCCGTCCTCAGCAGACGGATTCGGTCTTGGGGATCTGGTGCGAATTGGCGCCAACTTCGGGATCGGAGTTTCTGCGTATGTGGGGCCGACCAACCTGCCGCCTGCCACGCCGGCGATTCTTCATCTACGCGATGGACACTATGTGCTCCTGACTCAAGTGCAGGGCGATATCGCCACCGTGTTCGATCCGGGCCGCAAGGATATCCTCCAGATTCCATGGTCGCATGTCTCCGAGGAATTCTCCGGCTACTTTCTGGCGCCCACCCAGCCCATGGCGGCCGGATGGCGCCTGGCCAACAGCATCGAGCAACGCGAAGTCCGCGGCCGCAACAGCAGTTGCCCTCCGGAGGATGATGAGGATGGGGACTGTGACGACGGCGGCGGGGATGGTGGCAACTCCTGGTGGAACGATACCGGTGATGAGGGGGGTGCCCCGGACGAGTGCAACAATTGCGGTGAAGGGGAAGACGGTGGAGAAGGCTCGGGAAGTCCCTGCGAATCGGGAGGATGCGGTGGATCCGGCTCTGCCAAGGACTGCGAAGAGTGTGAAGGCATGATGACGTGGAGGGTTACTGAGCCCTATGGTGGTCTGATTTTAAAGGACAGTCCCTTGCGGTATCGGCCCTCCAAAGGGCCGTTCCCAAGTCCCAAGATTTACTACAAGCTGTACAATGAGGGTTTGCACACCCGTGGTTTCAACGGCTTGGCGGATAATTGGAGCATGAATGTTTTGGGGCGCTGCGAAGAGTCCAACGCCATCATCCTCGAACAAGGGGCGCCGCATGGTCCGATTGACTACTACGATCAGGTCTCGGTCCAATTGCCGTCAGGATCTGTGTGGAAGTACCGGTTCAAGACGACGCAATACTGGCCGGGCGGACTGGTGCCGGAACTTAGTGCCCAGCGGGTTCGTTCCTGGTCGGATGGAGGCTCGTCGGTCCTCAACCGGACGGGACGGTCTGGTCCCTACACCTTGGAACTGTCTTCCGGGAGAAAGATTACCTTCGGCTTGCTCACGCACTTCGGAAGCGACACGTGGATGGCGACCGAGTATGAGAACGGTCGGCATTACAAGTTAATCGCCGGTTACTCCAATGTCAGCGGGAACACCGGATCGGAGACTGACACCAAACTGGTTTCGTTGACTGACGCCGATGGTCGAGTGACGCAGTTTACCTACGCCATGGATGCCTACCTGGGAGTGCCGCTACTGGCCACCATGGTCACTCCAGATAGCCGTTCGGCGTCATTTACGTGGTCCTCCGGGCGTTTGGCCTCGGTCACGGACCCAGCGGGAGTGGTGTCCCAAGTGGGATACTCGGGCCAGTATGGGGTCTTGAGCAGCCTGACAACACCCTACGGAACCACACAGTTCTACCGTACGACACAGGCCGGGTTTCCGGTGCCTCCCGATGGTTTCACGGCCGGTTGGACATTCAATCGTTGGATGTATGTGATCGAGCCCAACGGGGCGAAG
>JAFLEG010000176.1:3988-7768 GCA_017302195.1 Verrucomicrobiota bacterium | reverse complement strand
AGATACATGGCGATCGGGGAACCCAGGCCGCCGGCGCCGATGCACAGGACGGAGGTGTTGCGAATCTTGCGCTGTCCGGCCAGGCCCACCTCGGGCAGGATCAGGTGACGTGAATAGCGGCGGATTTCCTCGTTTGTGAGTTCAACCATACGAAAGCACGGCGAGCGTAGGAGTGACGGCCCGGGGGGCAAGGCAAGTTTCCGCAGCCCGGAGGGACGAGGTTCCCGAGTCCCCATCCATCCCTCCCCGGCGTCCGCCAAGGATTCCGCCGCCACCACGATCCCGTCCGCCACGCCGCCGCGGCCGATCCGCCTGCGCATCTCGCCGGCCGCCGAGCGGGCGGTGCGGTCCGGACACCCCTGGGTCTATGCCGACTCCATCCGGGACCAGCATCGCGAGGGCGTCACCGGCGACCTGGCGGTGGTGTTCGACCGCCAGGACCGCTTTCTGGCCATCGGATTGTACGACGCCGAATCCCCGATCCGCCTGCGCATCCTGCACGCCGGCCCCCCGGTGGCGCTCGACGAGGCCTGGTGGATCCGGCACCTCCGCGGGACGCTCGCCCGCCGCGACGGGCTGTTTGGCCCCGACACCACGGGACACCGGTGGATCCACGGCGAAAGTGACGGATGGCCGGGCCTCGTGCTGGACCGCTACGACGGCACGCTGGTTCTGAAGCTGTACTCGGCCGCCTGGCTGCCCCGCATTCCGGAACTGGCCGCCCGCCTCCGGGAAATCCTCAACCCCGGACGCCTGGTCCTGCGACTCAGCCGCAACTGCCGGGAGGCGGGCACCCGCGCCGGAGTCACCGATGGGGCCGACCTCTGGCCCGCCGATGGCGCCGAACGGGTGCCGTTTCTCGAGAACGGGCTCACCTTCGAAGCCGAGGTGCTGCGCGGACAGAAGACCGGATTCTTCCTGGACCAGCGCGACAACCGGCGGCGGCTGGGGGAAATGGCCGCGGGCGCCCGCGTGCTCAATCTCTTCAGCTACACCGGCGGCTTCAGCGTGTACGCGGCGCACGGCGGGGCGCGGTCCGTGACCGACCTGGACATCTCCGCGCACGCCATCGAACAGGCCCGGCGCCACTTCCGGCTCAACCGGCACCTGCCGGCAGTGGCGCAGGCGCGTCATGAAGCCATCCAGGCCGATGCCTTCGAATGGCTGGCCGGTCCGGCCACCCCGGCGTTCGATCTCATCATCCTCGACCCGCCCTCACTGGCCCGGCGGGAATCGGAACGCGACGACGCCCTGAAGGCCTACGATCATCTGGTACGCGGCGCGGTCCGCCGGCTCCTGCCCGGCGGACGCCTCCTCGCCGCCTCCTGCAGCGCTCATGTGACCGCCGCGGAGTTTTTCGAGACCGTCCGCAATGCCATCCGGCGCAGCGCCCGGGGCTTCCGCGAACTCGGAACCACGGGTCATCCGCCCGACCATCCGTCCGGCTTTGCCGAAGCCGCCTATCTCAAGGCCCTCTACATCGAGAGCGCCGCCTGATCGAACGAACGGGGGGCGTCACGACGCGGTCAGACCAGTCCGGCCAAATCGCCCCCTCACTTCTTCTTAACGGCCGCCTTCCCGGCCTCTTCCGAGGCGCAGCCACAGATCCATTCCGCCTTCTTGCAGGCGGAGCATATTGTGGCGTCATAGGTCATGCGTGCGGTGACGGTGGGGGCGCCGGGGCCCTCCTTGAACTGGAAGGCGAGCAGGTACTCGTCCCCCTTCAGGGCGGGGAACACGAAGTGATTGCCCTCCTTTTCCACTGTGGGCTTCTCGGGATGATTCCGGTCGCCACCGGTGACCACCAGGATCTGGTCCTTCAGATCGACCGGCTTCATGTCCTTGTCGAGCAATGCGACGTGGAACACCCCGTTCACCAGGGTGACCTCGCCGTGCATCGTCTCATTCCTGCTGAATTCGAGGATGCGTCCGCCGTTGGGGCCGAGTTCGACGTCGCCGTGGGCCAGGGCGGAGACTCCGAGGGCCACGGCGCCGATGAGTCTGAGGAGCAGGGTTTTCATGCGTTTCATTGGTTTGGTTTCATTGTGGTTGCCACCGCAGAGAACGAGGGTCAGTGCGCGGCCGGCGCCTGGTTCTGGATCGCCTGGGCCGCGGCCTTGCGGCCGAAGGTGTAGAAGACGGTCGGGGTGACGCCGAGTCCGAGCAGGGTGGAGGTCACCAGACCGCCCACGATCACCACCGCCACCGGATGCAGGATCTCCTTGCCCGGCTGGTCGGCGGCGAGCACCAGCGGGATGAGTCCGATGCCGGCGCTCAGGGCCGTCATGAGCACCGGCACCAGCCGCTCCTGGGTGCCGCGGATCACCATGGCCTTCGTGAAGCCCTCGCCCTCGTGCTGCATGAGATGAAGATAATGCGAGAGCAGCATGATGCTGTTGCGCGCCGCGATCCCGGCGACGGCGATGAAACCCACCAGGGTGGCGATGGAGATGTTGTCAATCTGGATCCAGGTGAAGAACAGGCCGCCCACCAGCGCGAGCGGGATGTCCGCCAGTACCTGGACGGCAAAGAAGGGCGTCCGGAAGTATCCGTAGAGCAGGAAGGCGATGACCACCAGCACCACGCCGCTCAGCAGGGCGATGCGCCGGGAGGCCTCCTTCTGCGCCCGGAACTCGCCCTCGAAGCTCTCGAAGTAGCCTTCCGGCAGCGGCACCTGCTCCCGGACCTTTTGCTGAAGCTCCTCCACCCGCGCGCCGACATCCCGGACGCCCGGCTTGATCGCCAGGGCAAAACGCCGCTGGCTGTTCTCGCGGAAGATCACGTTGGGACCCTTGGCCTCGCGCACCTCGGCGACCAGCGAGAGCGGCACCCGCTGGACGTTCCCGCCGTCCTGCACCTCCACCGGCAGTTGGGCCAGCCTGTCCGGCGACTCGCGCCATTCCAGCGGCAGCCGGATCACCAGATCCACCGCCCGCTGCCCGTCCCGGAGCGCCGCCACCGCCTTGCCGCCCACCAGGGACGAAAGCGTCTCGTTGAGCTTGCCCGGTGTCACACCGTAGGCTGCCGCCCGGTCCCGGTCCGCCTCGATGCGCAACTGCGGGATGACCGACTGGGGGTCGAGCCGGGTGTCGGCAAAACCAGGAATGGTCTTCGCCACCGCCTGGATCTCCGTGCCGATCTGCCGCAGCGTTGCCAGGTCCGGTCCGAACACCTTCACCGCCACCGGTGCGGACACGCCGCTGAGCATGTGGCCGATGCGGTCGGCCAGCGGCCCGGTCACGACGCTGAACGTGCCGGGCACGGCGCGAATCCGGGTGCGGATGTCCTCCAGGATCTCGGCACGGGTGCGGGCATTCGTGCCCCCCGGGGTCTCGCGGAAGTCCACGTCAAACTCCGCGGTCGAGACGGGCACCACATGGTCGCCGCGTTCGGCGCGCCCCAGCCGCCGGCCGACCTGGCGCACCTCGGGAATCTTGAGCAGCTCGAGCTCGATCCCGTCGGAGATCCTGTTCATCTCGTCGAGCGACGTGCCGGGCGCGGCCGTGCTGGAGATGAGCGCGGTCTCCTCGCGGAAGTCGGGCAGGAAATCCTTGCCCATCCGCGGATACAGCGAAAACACCGCGATCAACAGCAAGGCCACCAGGCCCAGCAGCAGGTAGGGCTGGCCGAGGCCGAAGCGCAGCAGGGTGTGCTCGAGGGTCCACTTCAGCGCCCGGACCACGGGACCGTCACCGTGGGGGCGTCCCTCCCTGGGATGGAGCAGCAGCGAACACAGCACCGGGATGACGGTGAGCGACACGACGAACGACGCCACCATGC
>JAFLEG010000176.1:0-3978 GCA_017302195.1 Verrucomicrobiota bacterium | reverse complement strand
GGCGATGGCGATGGGCGAGAACAGCCGGCCCTCCACACCGCTCAGGCCGAGCAGCGGCAGAAAGACCAGGAGGATGAGCAGCGTGGCGTAGAGGATGGAGTTCCGGACCTCGCCCGATGCCCGGGCGATCACCTCCAGCCGCGGGAGCGGCCGGGGACGGGCGGCGTTCTCCTGAAGGCGGCGGAAGACGTTTTCCACGTCCACGATGGCATCATCCACCACCATGCCGATGGCCACCGCCAGGCCGCCCAGGGTCATCGAGTTCACCGAAATGCCCAGCCCCTTGAAGGTCAGCAGCGTCATGGCAAATGACAGCGGCATGGCCATGAGGGTGATGAAGGTGGTGCGGAAATTGAGCAGGAACAGGAAGAGGACGACGGTCACCATCACCGCACCCTCGACGAGGGCGCCCTTCAGGTTTCCGATGGCGTTGGTGATGAAGTCGGCCTGGCGGAACAGCACGACGGCCTCCACGCCGCGGGGCAGGGCGGGCTGCAGCTCGCGCAACGCGGTCTCGATCTTCCCGGTCAGCGTCAGGGTGTCGAATCCCGGGGCCTTGGTGATGCTCATGATCACCCCGCGCGTCCCGTTCACGGTGCCGTCGCCGCGCATCGGCTCGATGCCCCAGGCCACCGTGGCCACATCGCCGAGGGTGATGGGCCGGTCGTTGACCCGCTTGATGACGGTGCGGGCGATGTCCCCGAGCTGCACCGTCATCGCCAGGTTGCGGACCATGATTTCCTGCGGACCCGAGGTGAGAAATCCCCCGGTGGTGTTGCCCGCCGCCTCGCGCGCCGCCTGCTCCAGTTCCCCGTAGGTGACGTTGAAGGCCTGCATGCGCAGCGGATCGGGCTGCACCTGCACCTGCTGGATGCCGCCGCCCATGTTGAGAATCTCGGCAATGCCCGGAATGCCCTGGAGGCGCGGCCGGACCACCCAGTCGGCGAGCGTGCGCACCTCCCGCGGCGGCACCGCCTCGTTGGTGCTGCGCAGGCCCACCAGCAGGATCTCCCCCATCAGCGATGCCACGGGCGTGAGGAACGGTTCCACTCCGGCAGGCAGGGTGCCCCGCACGCCCTGCAGCCGTTCCTGCACGAACTGCCGCGCCCGGTAGATGTCCGTGCCCCAGCCAAACTCGGCGTACACCAGGGACAGGGCGACGTCCGAGTTGGAACGCAGGCGGGTCAGTCCGGCAACGCCCATGAGCGCCCGCTCGATGGGGATGGTGACATTCGCCTCCACCTCCTCGGGGGCCAGGCCCGGCGCTTCGGTGAGAACGATGACCGTGGGCTTGGTCAGGTCGGGCAGCACCTCCACAGGAAGCTCGCGGGCCACCTGCACCCCGACGAGCAGCAGGAGCAGCGAGAACCCGACGACGAAGGCCCGGTGGTTCAGGGCCAGCCGGATGAGTGCGTTAAGCATGTCCGGATCCCTCGGCCTTGGGTGGGGTGGCCGCCGCCCCGTCGTCGGACTTCGGACGTCGGGTCGCGGACACGGCAAGCAGCACCAGCAGCACGCCGTTGGCGATCAGGGACGTCAGGGTCAGTCCGGACATCCGCGGGCGGGTCGAACCGTGATCGTGTCCATCGCCGCCGGCGGATTCCGTGGCGGCCGCGCCGCCTTTGGGCAACTCCCCGCCGTCGGCGGCGTGCTCATGTCCGTGCGCGGCGTCCAGCGCCTCCTTGAGCGATACGGAACCCTTGCCGGCAAAGGCCAGCGAGTAGGCGCCCTCGGTCACCACCCGGTCTCCGGGCAACAGTCCCTGCTGGATCTCAACGAAGCGGTCGTTCATCGCGCCGGTGACCACCGGCACCCGGACAAAGGCGAATGGAATGTCCTGATCCGCCACATACACGAAGCGGTCGGCCGGATCCCCCTGCAGGGCGGTGCGCGGCACGGCCATGACATCCGGACGGGTGGCGATGGTCACCGAGAACTCGGCCCGCATGCCGGGGCGCAGCCTCAGGTTCTCATTCGTGACGTAGAATGCGGCCTCCAGGGTTCCCGAGGCGGGATCGGCCTCGACTCCCAGATGCTCCAGCCGGGCCTCCCACTGTTCGCCCGGCCATCCCGGAACGCGGATCGTGGCGGTGAGCCCCGGTTTCAACTTCGCGGCCAGGTGTTCGGGCACCCGCGCCACGGCATAGACCGAGGAGAGGTCCACAATGGAGAGCAGTGCGGCATCGGGACTGACCGGCTGACCCGGCGCCACATTGAGGTCGGTGACCAACCCCGAGATGGGCGCCGTCAGGGTGATCTGGGGCGGCGGATCCCCCGGCTGGCGGCTCTCCACCACCACCACCGGAGCTCCCGCCCGCACCTCGTGATCCGGAGCCACCTCCACCTTGAGAGCCCGCCCGGAAATGCGGCTGCTGATCACGGCCCGCCGGCCCGGCCGCACCGCGATGCGGCCCAGGGCGAAGAGCGTTTCGGCAAACGCCTGTTCTTCGACCTCCACGGTCTTCAGCCGGAGATTCTTCACTCCGGCTTCGGTGAGAATCACCGTGTTGGCCAGGCGTTCGGCCTTGGCCGATCTGGCCTCGGCCGCCATCGCCGCGGTCCCCAGAAGCAGGGGTGCAAGGCATCGGAGGAGCAGGTTCATGGGAAGGGCTCTGGGTTGGAATGTGAGTCCGGCAGCAGATCAACGGGAAGCGGTGTCCGGAACAATCATCCCGGTCGCCGCGTCCAGGCGAACGCGGGCGCGGTGGAAATTTCTCCGGGCATCCACACGGATGGATTCCACGCGAAACCGCCGCTCGCGCGCCCGCAGCACCTCGGTCAGGGAGGCCTGACCCTCGGCCCGGAGCCCCTCCAGGCGTGCCTCCAGTTTCAACGCGTTCGGCAGCAGGGTCCGGGTGACCTCGCCGTCGAGGCGCGCACCGGCCTCCATCTGACGCCACGCCGAATCCATCTCCGAGCGGATGCGAATCTGGAGCGCCTCCGACTCGCGCTCGGCCCGCTTCAGGGCCGCCTCGGACTCCAGGATGCGCCCCTGATTCCGGTTCCAGAAGGGCAGCGGCAGGGACAGCCGGAGGCCGACGAAGTTGTCATCCACAACGCCCAGCGGATCGTCCTCCTGCCGCTGCATCTCCCCGAAGACGCCCACGCCGACGTCCTCCCAGCGGTTGGCCCGGGCCAGGGCCAGGGCCCGGTCGGCTGTCTCGCGACGCGCCAGGGCGGCCTGGTAGTCCGGCCGGCGGTCCACGGGAAAGGTCCCGGACCCCTCCGGAAGCTCCGCAGGACCAAGGTCGCCGCCGATCTCCACGGTCTCCGGAGCTTCCAGTCCGAGCAGCGGACGCAGGAGTCCGATCCACTCGCTCCGGTCGGCCTCAAGCTGGATCCGCTGGGTCGAAAGCTCCTGGGCCTCCAGCTCAAACTGGGCGGCTTCGACCCCGGATCCCTCGCCGAGCGTCGCCGACTTCCCGGCAACCCGCGCCAACTCCAGGCTGTTGGACAGTTGCCGTTCCTTCAACGCCCGCTGGGATTCCAGGCAGAGCAGTTCAATCGCCGCGGTCAGCGCCTGGGCTGCCGCCCGGCGTTCGGCATCACGGACCTCGGCGCGTGCAACCGCCAAAGCACTCCTGGAAACCTCCCGTTCCAACCTCAGGCGGGCGGTCAGCGGAAAGCGCTGGGAGAATCCGGCGGCAATGTTCCCCTGCGCCCCGAGCCCCCCCAGGTTGACCTGGGGCTTCAGCTCGATCTCCAGCTCCGGGTTGCTGAGACGTCCCGACTGCACCCACCGCCCCTCGGCCTCGGCAATGACAAGCCGCGCCGCCGCCAGATCCGGATTCCGGGCCAGGACCACCGGCACCACCTCCTCCAGCCGGTAGGTGGCCCCGGTGGCGGCGAACCGAAATACCAGCAGGGAACACCAGAAACTGAGAACCAAGGGACGCTTCATAAACGGATTCAAACTCAGACGAGACCAGGGCACAGAATTGCTCACCAGGGGACGGGAGCGCCGGACAGGAAGAGTCC
>JAFLEG010000175.1 GCA_017302195.1 Verrucomicrobiota bacterium | reverse complement strand
CCGCAGGGTAAGAACCGCGTAAATGTCGCCGCTCCCTCTACGCATCGAGTCGTCGTCTCACCTTGAGGGACATTCGATCCAACCGCGGTAAAGACTCGGCATCTTCCTTCAGTTCGAGCAACGGACACAGTTCCTCCAGTATGAGCGCCCATTGGAGGCGTCCATGCTGGCGGATCAGGATGGACTCCACGTCAGACCAGTCGCGATCACGTCCGGCAAAGACCTTGTGGATGATCAGGTCCTCGGCGGAGCAGGTGCGCAGCGACTGTCCCGGACGCCACGCCCACAGGCTGGATCGAGCCACGCTGCGCTCTTCAAAGGGCAATGCGCCCAGTGCGACATCCAGATCCACACCGGCTCCATTTCGGAGAAGCAACACCCGGTGGCGCAGGGCGAATTCCCGGGAGTCGGGCCGACGGCCCGAATAGGAGGCCAACAAGGTGTCGAGGAACGCGGGTTCGGATCCGAATCCGGTGAGGAGCGTGAGATCCACATCCTGGGTGAATCGGGGGTGTCCCCACCGCTGGACGGCGACACCGCCAATGCAGCAGAAACGCCAGCGCCGGGCCTCGCAGAAGGCCTGGATTTCCAAGGCGGCTGCCAGGACCCCAGGCAGGTCGTTCATCATGGGCGCCGGCGGTGCAGAATCTCCTGCTGGGTGACCAGTCCGGACCAATCGGTCGCCTCCCGCCAGATGCCGAAGCCGCCCAGCGATTGGATGATCTCCGCGGCGCGCTCCTCCGTCAGATTCCACAGCTCGCGGGCGCGGACTGTCTCCACGGCCTCCATCCCCGCCAGAAACTCAGCCACGGCTTCGCGCTCGGCATTGGAAGCCGTTGAGGTCATATCGAGACTGTAAGGGGAGAGCCAGAATTGTCAGCCTGCGACTTGTTGGAGAAAGAGGAATGCGGCTGGGACGCCGGATTCAGCACGCGAGACGCGTATTGTCCCCATGGGGAGCACACGCGTCCCGCGTGTCGTCCCGGGACTTCGACGACCATTCTCTTCCCGGAGGGGAGGATTCGCGAAGCGCCGCGGGAGTCGGCCCCATCGGACTCACTTCGCCGGGAGGACCGTTGCGACCGGAGTTGAGTTGCCGAACCGTGTGAAGTCCGTCCACGTCCAAACCACCTTCCGGTCCGGCGTCACCTCGATGAGCTGAGGCTGGTCGGGACCGGCATGGCAGTTGCCGATCAGTGTGTTGCCGTTGGGCAGGCGCTCCACCCGGGTGACCCAGGCGAGGGTGATTCCCGGGAGATCCCGCTGTGTGAGCTTCCAGACGAGGGTTCCGGCAGGGTTCACCTCAAGGACTGAATGTCCGTTGCCCGAGCCGATCAGGGTGTTGCCGTTGGCGAGCCGGACGGCGCTGAACACCGCATTGCCGAAGGCCTCAGGGCCATGACCCGGACGGCGCTCCTGTCCGAAGAGGGGCAGGTCGTACTGCCACACGATCCTGCCCGAGGGATCGTATTCGCGGACTCGTCCGTCGGCCTCATGCGCCACCAGGTAATTGCCGCCGGGGGTCTTTCGGACCAGTCGCGTGTCGCTGTGGGCGTTGGGATGATCCACCTGGAGCCTCACCTCGCGTCGCACCGTGCCCTGCCGGTCCACCTCGATGATCCGCGCCGGACCCGACTCCGCGATCATGGTGAGACCGTCGGGCAGGCGCTGGAAGGCGTGCACCTCCACCGGACGCCCCGGGTGGGCCTTGGCGGCATCGTATTCCCACACCACCTGGCGGTCCCGGGTCACTTCCTGCACGCGGGTCCAGCCCTGCTGGAGCAGGACGTTTCCGTTGGGAAGCACCTCGGCATCGTGGATCGCCGTCACGGGAATCTCCCATTCGACCGACCCCTCCGGGGCGATGATGGCGAGCCGTCGGGTGGAATCATCGGCCGCCAGGATTCGGCGCCCGGGCGGGGGTGTGGCGGGCGCCGCCGGCACGGAGGCCGTGAGGAGGAGGATCAGTCCTGCGCCGGTGGGGAGGGTTCGTGGATTCCAGAGGAGGGTGGTGAGTTTGAGTTTCATGGAGAATCGGCAGGCGGTTCCTTCGTCTTCAACCCGAGCTTCTGTTCATACTGGCCCAGTTTGAGGGTCTTGGGAGCTTCCTTCGCCTTCTGGTCGAGACCCAGGTGGCGCAGCCGCGTCTCCGCCTGCGCGGCCCAGGCGGTGTCCGGAAATTGCTCCCGCATCCGCTCCAGGGTGATGCGGGCGGCGGCGACGCCGTCCGTCGCCTTCAATTGCAGGTCCACCAGCAGTTGATACCAGCGCGCGACATGCCGGGCCGGGACGCCGGACTGCGAGAGCAGGCGCTCCAACTGGGCGGTGGCCCGGCTGGGTTCATTGAGGGACTCGGCGTAGAGGAGGGCCAGGCGTTCCCGGGATTCCCAGTCGTCGGGATGCGCGTTCAGGTGCCCGTTCAACGCTGCCGCCGCCTCCGCGGGATCCTCGCCACCGACGCGGCTGGCCCCGAAATCCTCCATGAGCCCCACCCGTTCCTCATGGTGTTTCACCACCAGGCGCGGCGGCTCCTCGGCCGTCCCGCCTCCGGCCGCACCGGGAAGATGCGCCAGCCGCTGACGGGCCAGGTGTCCCGCCGGAGATTCCCCGAATTCCCGCGAGATTTCCTCCAGGGTTTCCCGGGCTGCTTCGGCATCCTGGAGGTGCTGGAGCTGAATGTCGGCCCACCGGCTGAGCGCCTGCGCCCGCTCGGACTCCGAGCGCCCGGGGGTCTGCAGCGATTCCCGCAGCACCTCGAGGGCGGCGTTCGGATCCTTGAGATCCTCGGCCAGCAGATCCACGATCATCAACAGTCCCTCGGAGTCGCCGCGAAACCGCTCCAGTTCCATGCGCACGGCAGCGATGGCGGCCTGGAACTCACCCCGCTTTTTCAGGGCGATTGCCCGGTAGTAGGCGGGCTTGGCCTCGACTTTTTCATTCCCGCCCGTCAGGGACCCCGTCAGTGGACCCAGCGCGCCGGCCACCAGGGTGGGCAGCCACAGGATCATCATCAGCACCGACACCACCATGCCGGCAATCAACAGCAGGAAGGCGGACGGGCCGACCGGATTCGGTCCCACCCGGTGGACGGTGTAGGCAAACAGTCCGATCAGGCCCACCGTCAGGGTCCAGCGGAGGATCACCGGACTGCCCTCCGCGGCCGATCCATGGCGCGCGTACTGCCAGGCAAAGAGCGCGGCACAGCCGAGCAGGATCGAACCGAAGATCAGGGCGTCCCCGAGCAGCGCGACGAGGTATGGGATGGCCAGCATTGCGGTCATGGGCCGTCGTGGTTGGCGGGCACCGTGTTGTCCCGGGCCTCGGCCTCCGCAATGGCCCGGCGGGCGATGCGGGTGACGTACGCCATCAGGGCGAGGCAGAGCACCAGGCCAGCCACCGTCAACCCGGTATGCATGCGGGAATGGGCGTCCGGATCCCCGGCCACATGCACCACGTGCTTGGCCACATGTCCCACATACACTTCGACCACGAGGCCGGGGATGAGTCCCGCGCAGGCGAGAAGAAACGGACCAAACCGCGTGGGCGTGGTGCCCAGCAGGTAGCTCACCGCCACCGGGCTGAGCGGTGTCAGGCGGATCAGGAAGAGAAACTTCAGCCCCTCGCGGTGCACGGCGCGCTCAATGGCGGCCAGCCGCGGCTGCCGCTCCAGCCAGCGCCGGACCGGGGCGTGCAGCCACCGGCGGGCGAGCAGAAAGTTTAACGAAGCGGTCAGGAAGGCGGCCAGGGTGATGATCAGGCTGCCCCCTGGGACGCCGTACAACACCCCGGCCATGACCGCAAACACGGTGTCGGGCACCAGGAGCGAGGTGCCCACCACGGTCAGCGCGATGAAGACCACCCAGCCGGCCAGACCCTGACCCTCAATCCATTGCTCGATGGCCGGAAGCCGGTGGCCCAGTTCGCGTCCTGCCCAGATCAGGATACCGAGGGAGACCAGGCCGACGGCTGCATGCCGCAGCCACTCCGGCCTTCGCGGTGCCGCCGGGTCCGGGGACGGGGACGGGCCTTGGACGGTAGGGGAGGAGGGAGGCATGGGCACCACTGGGGCGAACTCCCCGCGGCGCCTGCCGGCGACGCCCGTGGACGGTTCGTCCTCCGGGACAGCATGAGCCGTTCCGCTCAGGCCGCCAGAAACCAGTGGATGAATTTGCAGTGGTCGCAGACCAGGCAATACACCTGCCGGTCCACCCAGTCGGGGTTCATGGAACTGGTCAGTGAGGTGTCCACGTGCGAGCGCCGGCGGTGGAAGGTCTCATGGTGGCACATGAGGCACTTGAGCTTGTGTCCGGCCACCTCGGCGGGCGCGGCCTCGGCGGGAACCAGGGTATTGAGGGGCATGGGAAGGATGAGATCTTGATGGAATGCGCAGCGATGCCCGGCACCGATGGTTACAAGGGCAACCCGGATGCGCTGCGGGAGGGATTGGAATTAGTCAACCACTTCGGCCTGGAAATGGAAAGTCCGGTTTGAGCGGGCGGCAGTCAGGCCGTTGGGGAGAGGGGAGTCCGGAGGATGTAGTCATCCATCACGAATCCACCGCCGATGTCGGTGACCACGGCCTCCACGGTCGCAAACCCGGCGCGATGATAGGCCCGCAGGGCGCGCACGTTGCCCCTGTTCACCCGCAGTTCCAGGTGGCGGCATCCACCGGACGCGGCAGCCTGCATCACTTCGCGGAGCAGTTGCTGTCCCAGACCGCAGCCCTGCACCGCCGGTTCGAGGTAGAGCTTGTGCAGGTGTGCGGTGATGCCGCCCTGCAACACCTCCCAGGCGAGGTATCCGACGGGACGCCCCTGCACCTCGACAATGTGGAAGTGCACCCCGCGCCGGATCTGCCCCGTGAGCTGCTGGGGCGCGTACATCCACCGGAGCATGTAGTCGCGCTGCTCTGGCGTGAGCAGGGTCGCATAGCAGGCCGTCCAGATCCGCGCGGCGAGCTCGCGGATCAATGGCACGTCCGACTCCCGGGCCGGACGCAGCATGAAGCGCATGGGCCAGTTTTCCGGGGTGCCGGCGGCCTTGGCGACTGCAAAGCTTCCCCTGGGGACATTGGACCGGACATCCGGGGTTCGAGGCTCCCCATGAACTCCCCTTGGTGTGGAGCCGGATTGTGCCCCGCACTGGACGCAACCGCGAACGAACGCCCATGGGCGCGAATGGGAACCGGAGGAGGTGACTCTTCGTGTACCTCATCGGCGGCGGCGGGATCGGATCGTTCCTGCTCCTCAAGATTCGCGTCCATGGGCGTCCATTCGCAGTCACCCCTCCTCCCTCACGAACCGCACCCCCCGTCGGCGCTCCCCCGAGGTTCGCCCGGCAGGAAAGTGTGATGCGTCCCGTGGCATCCGGATTGCGGCACCGGGCTTGACCCGCGTCCATCGCGTGACGACCATTTTCCCGACGCTGCGGGAAGAAGTTCCGCGGCATCTCAAGGGTCCGCAGCCGGATGGCTGCGGAGGACAATGCGGATGGTCGGGCCACCATTCGATGAACGCAGCCGCCATCGTTCGGCTACACATCGCCATCGGCCGTCCACCCGCAGCAGGAATCCGCCCGTTCCTCATCCGATTCGGCCAGCCGGAGAATCCACCCCCGCGGTGATGGGGCGGATCCGGCACGGGCCTCTCCGATGCCACGGGCTCCGGGTGGAGCCGAAGCCCCCGTCGTCATGACCAAGCCCATGTCCTGGATCGTTCTGTGTTTCGGCCTCGTGGAACTCAGCATGGTGATCGCCCTTCATCGGACCGGCCATGGGCTGGCCGGATGGACCTATCCGGCGGCCCTGGTGGCGGGAGGGGTGTTGTCGGCTTGTGGACTCCAGGGGCTGAGGGGCCGGGCCTCGCGGACGGGTCCGGTCGCCACGGTGTCGCTGCTCGCCCTGCTGATGCTCGTTGAGACGGTCCGGGCCTGGCTGAACTCGGATCTGGCCTCCGGAGACGCCGCGTTCGCAGCGCTGCTGTCCACCGTCCTGCTGGTGCTCCTGGTCGGGCTGCTCATGTACCTGCTGCATGGCGACCGGGATGCGGCGTTTTACCGGATCCCGCCGGCCGGCGACCGCGGGGACGGGACGGTGGCCGGGCATCCCGCACCGCCCGCGGCGCCGACCCGGAACCGCAGGATGATCGGCTGACCCGGGATGCTCCCCTGCATGAGACCCTCATCGAAGACGGCACCCAGGGCGCCCCGCCATCCCGCCCGCCTCACGGTTGTGATTCCGGTGCTGAACGAATCCCGCACCATCCGGACCGTCGTGAAATTTGCGCTCCGGCAACCGGAGGTCGCGGAGGTGCTGGTGGTGGACGACGGCTCGATTGACGGCACGCCCGAGGTGGCCCGGAGTGCGGGAGCCCGGATCATCACCAGCTCCCTGCTGGGCAAGGGGGCGTCCCTGGAGGACGGTCTTCAGGCGGCCGCGACCGAGTGGGTGCTCTTTCTGGATGGCGACCTGAGCGGCCTGTGCAAGGATCTCATCGTGCGCATGGTGCAGCCACTGAAGGCCGGCACCGCGGATTTTATCAAGGCGAGGTTCGAGCGGCGCGCAGGCCGTGTCACGGTGCTCACCGCGCGTCCGCTGCTGCGGACGTATTTCCCGGAGCTTGCCGGATTCTCGCAACCGCTTGGCGGCATCGTGGCCGCCCGGGCGGACCTGCTGCGCCGGTTGCGGTTCGAGAATGACTACGGGGTGGATGTCGGCCTGCTGATTGACGCCCACGGCGCCGGCGCGCAACTGGCCGAGGTGGACATCGGGAGCATCGCCCACCGGAGCCACTCCCTGGAGGCCCTGGGCGAGATGGCGACCCAGGTGGCGCGGACCATCCTGGAGCGGGCCTCCGAGTGGGGGCGCCTCCGCTGGAGCTATCTGCGGGCCTCCCGCGAACGCGACCGGATTCGCAGGACGGATTTCCGCCACTCGCTGGGAATGATGAATCGGGTGGAGGCGCTGGCGCTGTTCGACATGGACGGGACCCTGCTTCAGGGACGCTTCGCGGTGGAACTGGCGCGCCACACGGATCGGTTGCCCCTGCTGGAGCCGCTGCTGGACTCGCCGGAACTCGATCCGCTGGAGCGCTCGCGCCGCATCGGGGCGGTCTTTGCCGGAATCCCCAAGTCCGTCTTCGAGCGTGTGGCCCGGGAGATTCCCCTCACCGCAGGGGCGGTGGAGACCGTGGTCGGGCTCCGCAAGGCGGGGTTTCTGGTCGGGGTGGTCACCGACAGCTACCGGATCGCCGCGGAAACCGTCCGTCGCCGGGTGTTCGGCGACTTTGTCATCAGTCACACCATGAAGTTTCGCAATGACAAGGCGGTGGGACGCATCGCCTTTTCCCCGGCCATGCGCCGCCACGCGGCGGGGTGCCGCGAGCACCGCCTGTGCAAGTGGAATGCCCTGCGGCATCTGCTGGACGAGGTCGGAAAACCGCCGCCCAGGGTCCTCGCGGTGGGGGACAGCGACAACGATGTCTGCCTCCTCCGCGCCGCCGACCTCTCCGTGGCATTCGAGCCCAAGTCCGCCGCGACGCGCGCGGCCGCCCGGCATGTGGTGTTGGGCGATCTTCGGGGGGTCCTTCGACACATTGGATGAACGGGCAGGGTCTTGATCCGTGGTCGCCGACATGGGGCCACGGGCCATCTTTGTCAGTTGGGGCGAACCTCTCGGTGAGCCCGTGTGAAGGTAGCACCTCCTCAATTCGCCCACGATAGGCGGGTTGGAGGCGGTGGCCGCCCTTGGAGCGGCGGCGGCTTGCCATGCCATAGCCTGGC
>JAFLEG010000174.1 GCA_017302195.1 Verrucomicrobiota bacterium | reverse complement strand
CCCCTCGCTGCCCACGAACAGGCGGTGCAGGTCAAATCCGGTCTTGTTCTTGTGGGTTCGCGATCCCAGCCGCACCCGCGTGCCGTCCGCCAGCACCACCTCGACGCCCATCACGTAGTCCCGCGTGACGCCGTACTTCAGGCAGCGCGGTCCGCCGGCGTTGGTCGCGATGTTGCCGCCGAGGCTGCAATCCTGACGGCTGGCGGGATCGGGCGGGTAGTACAGCCCCTTCCGTTCCACCGCCTGCTGCAACGTGGCGGTGATCACCCCCGGCTGCACCACGGCGACGAAATCCCCGGCGGAAATCTCCAGGATGCGGTTCATCCGGGCCAGCGACAGGGCGAGGCCCCCGCGGACCGGCACACAGCCGCCGACATAGCCGTACCCCGCGCCGCGCGCCGTCACGGGAATCCGGTGCCGGTGGGCAAAAGCCAGAATCCGGGACACCGACTCCGCAGACGCCGGCAGGGCCACGGCATCCGGCGGATGACGGGCAAACCACTGATCCCCGGCATGGGACTCCCGGGCGGTCGCATCCCAGCGCAGGACGCCCTCCGGGAGTTGACGCGCCAGACGCCGCAGACGCGCGACGGGGCTCATTCCGTCGCGGCCCCGTCGGGTTGCTGAAGGGAGGTCACCAGCGGACGCGCCTCCGCCTCATTCGCCCCGGGCACCTGCACCCAGATGCCCCCGATCGCCATGGAGTATCCCTCCGTGGAGAGGGCGGCCCCCATGTTCCTCAAGTTCACCGGGAAGCCGGCGGCCTCCAACCGCGCCCGGATCATGTCCGCCTCCACGGGGCTGAACACCTTGGTCAACGTCACCCACTCCATGCCCTACCGCTATCACCGCCCCCTCCGTCCGGCAATCCGCCAATTGTCATCGTAGGAGGCGAGGTCACGAGACTCTCGAATCCCGCAACTCCCTCTGCCTCCGGCCGCAGGATCACACCCAGTGATGCCCGCTGGAACCCAGCGTCACCTCACCCCAACTCCAGCATTGCGGCCCGCGGCCGGAATCCACTACCACTTCCGGGCGCCGCACGCGGGTGTGGTTCAATGGTAGAACGTGGGCTTCCCAAGCCTGAGACGAGGGTTCGATTCCCTTCACCCGCTCCTGCCGGAACTTCTGGTGGCGGCAGACGGTCCCCGATCCGTTGGACGCTTCTCGCCTCGCTCAACGACTCAATCGGAGGAATCCAGATTCATCCACCGTGCCCGGCACTTCAATACGGTTGGTGCGCGGTTGCAGAACCACCGGACCCAGGGGACGCCAGGAGCGAAGATCGGGCGAGTGTTCAAGTTCCGCGGTGATCGCCGTTCGCGTCTCCACTTCCAGTTCGGTCACCGGACCCACCACAAGCCGCCGAAGGATCAGCGGCTTCTCCGCCAACAGGCCTCCCGCCTCATCAAACCACGCCAGCCCGCTTCGCAGCTCGCCATTGACCCGATCAAACGCGCCACCCACCACAAAGCGTCCATCCGGAAACGCCAGGATCGTGGCAGGTGAACCGTTGAAGATCGGTGCCGCGAACGGGTGGTACGGGCTTCCCTCGGGCTTCAATCGTTCAACACAGTATCCGCCGGCACGGGCCGCCCCGCCCACCCAGAATCCACCGTCAGGGGCGTTGTGCACAAACCCGGGGGCCGCCCCGGCAATCCAGTGGCTCGTTCTCGGAACCATGTCCGGATCCACTTCGCCGTCCCGTTGCAACACCGCCAATCCCGGACGGGCGATGGCATTCACGGCGTCAAACTCCCCCTGGATCACGAGGCTGTCGTCTGGACGGACCGCAAGGCCCCGAATTCGCACCGCACCCGGGCCGCCGAAGAACACGTTGAAGGTGCGATCGATCACCCCGTCGGGCAGCAACCGGACCAGGTCACGCCGGTACGACGCTTCGCCAAGGACCGCGTCCCGGGCGGAAATGGCTCCTCCAAGTAGGATCCGTCCATTCGATTGGGGAACCACCCACCAGGCAGGACTGTCCATGGTCGACCGGAGCGCCGTGAACCGGTTGCCCTGAAAACTTGGATCGGGCTCGCCGGTGGGGCCCAGACGAACCAACGAAAGATTCCCGGGCGAATCCCGAAAAACACCAAACCCCACTAGAGCACCGCCGTCGGGCAGGGTACAGCCGCCGAAGCTCAGCGGCAGGCCGGAGCTGTTGGGGTCGGGATGGGTCAGGGTTTGGAGGGGAAAGGTGGGATCCACCTCGTTGCCCGCCGTCAACCGATACACGATCCACTGCTGCGCCACATTGGGCCCGGCATAGCCCATCAAGAGCCGTCCGTCCGGGTAGGCGGCAATGGATGTGTGACCGTTCAGTTGTGGAAGCGGCACGGACAAATCCCGACTGCCATCCGTCGTCCGGGCCACTGGACCGCTCCTCCAGCGATTGGTTTCCCAACGGGGCTCATTCGACCAGTAGCTACCGCCGGCACGCGCCAGGAGGGAGCTCCCGCTCACCCACGTCTCGCCCGGTTCCCCAGGGGCGTCGTCATCCACCAGGGTGATGACATGGCTCGACACCTGCCCCACCTGCACTCCCGGACTCGCACCGGTCAGGCTGATCTGGAGCATCTTGGCGGATTCCAGGTCGCCATCATCCACCGGACTGACGGAAAAGACGGTCCGCGACTGGCCCGGGGCAAAGTCCACGCTGGACGGGGGAGCCGTGCCCAAGTCATAGGGCGGGCGGTTGGTTCTCAACCAGGGGACCGCAGTCCCCGAGGTCGCCAGTTTGACCGTGGCGCGACGGGCCAATCCTCCCTGACGTTGAAGCGCCACCGACACCGGCCTGGACCCCTCCACCAGGGTCTGGCCCGCCGACTCAAACTCCACAACACTGGTGTCTCCCAGAAGAAGGACCCGGGCTGCGGCTCCATCGGCATCGACCTCGGCTCCCGACAATTCCACCCCAAGCTCGACGTCCCCGCGTCCCGTCCCGGCGACCAGGGGAATCTCCACCAGCTTCAACCGCTCGCCTGGACCAAACCCCAATTCACCCTCCCGGGGTTCGTAGTCCCGGCCGGCCTGCGCCGTACGTTCCACCGTGCGGAACCGGACGCGAAGTCCGGCGTCGGCATTGCCCTCCCGCAACACCGGGATGCGTGCGACCCCCGCCGATCTCAGGACTCCCCACTGGCGTCCATGCCAGCGAATGCGTGGATTCCCCGCGGGGTCGTCCCCCAGCAATCGCACCATGCGCGTCCGCGGCAGATCATTGACCGTCGTGAAGGCGCCGACTGCGGTGAGTCCACCGGATTCGTTTAGCAGAACCTGGTAAACGGCTTGGTCAAACCGGGCCACAAACCCCTCATCCGGTCGTCCGTCGGCCAGCAGTCGGACCAGTCGCAACCCTTCGCTGGAGCCCTCCAGCGCGATCATCCGACCGTCGGTCTGTGCTGCGAGAAGGGAACGGACGGTTCCATCACCAAAGGATGGATCCGAGGCTCCGTTCTCGAAGAAGCGTCCCCGACCCCCGGTCGCGAGCGAACCATCAGGCAACAGGAGCATTCCCGAGACGAAGCCCACACCGGTGACTCCGCCGACCTCGAAGCCCGGGTCGGGTTGGCCGTCCGGAAGCAACCGGATCAGGAACACGGATTTGCCGGCGACCTTCCACTCGCCGTCGGCATAAATCCGCCCGTCCGCCAACGGCAGGATCGAACGCGGCCGAGTCATGCAATTCGTGCCGCCAACGAACTGGGAATCCAGTTGTCCGCCCGCCGTCAACCGAAGCACCCGGGGAACCTGTTGCCCGTTCAACCGGCTGGCCACATCACTGACGATCAGGGCACCTCCCCCCGGCAGCGGATACGCCCCGGCAGGCGGATACTCGAAATCCAGCGCAACCTCCGGCACGACCCTGCCGTCGTGCTCCAGGACCGCCGCATTGGCCCGGGGAAGGCCGCCAAACTTCTGAAAACGCCCGATCACCAGCAACCGGTCTCCCGCCATGGGCACCACGGATTGAACCAGCGGAGGCCCCGAATCTGCAGATGGAGGAATAAACGTCGGATCCAGGGAGCCATCCTCACGCAACACGGCAAGTGGGTACCCCCCCTGACCCGGCATAGCGGCCACGTATCCAAAAACCAGGATACGCCCCTCACCGAACGGCAACAGGCCTGAAACCTGTTGAAAGGGGCCGCCAAACGGGGACGGCGAGAAGTCTCCTGTGACGCTGCCGGGTCCCGAAGGAGCCTCATCATCATGAATGGTGAACCGTCCCCGGTCGATCGGGGCCCGCCCGTACTCGGGGTTGGCCAGTCGCAGGGTGAAACTGCGCGACCCCTGCGAACGGTCGTCATCGATCAACTCGATCGGAATCAGAAGTTTTCGGCCCCCGACCGGAAACGTGACCCGCCGGAGCGGAAGGCGAAAATTGACCCCTTCCACCGCCGACCCATTTTCGGCCATCACCTCCACGGACTCCGCAATGGACTCGCCTCCATCCCGGAGGAGTTGGAACTGGACGACTCCGGCATTCTCGTCCGCGGCGAAGGGACCTTCGAGCCACAGCGTCGAATCCCGGTCCAACAGCGTCAGCGTGGCCCGATCCGGTTCGATGGCGACCCCTGGGGTTCGCGCCTCAAGCCGCAGGCCGATCCGTTCATCCCCGGCGGTGCGGTAATCCCGGTTCACCGGAACCCGGAACCTGGCCCGCGGGACCCCCGGGGGAAACACCACTTCCTGGGACACAGGCCCGGACAAATGGCTGAGGTGGCTCGGAAACTGGGTGGCCTCAGCGGTCGCCAACACCGTCAACTCCTCCCCCCAGGCACCGAGTCGGATCAACTCCACGTCCACCACGCCATTGGACTCGATGGAGGAGGTCTTCGTTGCCTCGAACCCGATGACGACGCCCTCATTGTCGTAGATCACCAACGACGCCTCCGCCGGTTCCACCAGGTAGTCACCGGGGCTGGGATTCTCCAGGCGCACGGTGGCGCGTTCGAAGGGTGGCCCCGGGAGCAAATCATCCACCAGTGTCACGACAACGGATTGCCGCGTTTCCCCGGGCGCAAACAGGACTTCGTTGGTGGAGGGAACGAAGTTCAGTGCGGATGGCCCCGTGACCGCCATCCGAACCGACACCGGGTTGTTGGTGTCGAAATCCCGCAGGACCTCCACCTGCACGGTGCCGGTACTCTCAACAGCACTGTAGTAATCCCGACTCAGACGAAGCTCCGATGCCGCCTCCATCCGCGGGAGCACCCCCACTCCTCCTCCCACGGTAAGGAACCAAACCACAAGAACCGGCAGAGGAACGGGGGACGCTTGGCGAACGGGTCGAAGACTCATGACGGAACTGGGAGGGGGTCAACCTTCCACCTCTCCCCTCCTGTAGCGAAACAGGCTCCAATGGGCAAGGGCTCTCAGATGAGGCCGCCCGCACCAGACCCATCCCTGGGGACTCACCCCTGGAATTTCCCCTCCCCCCCGGTCGCTTCCGGGCGCCGGAGGGCGTTACCGAGGGACCCGGGTCGCTGCGGACAAGGGCATCCCTTTCCTGCGGACCGAGCGTGTGACCAACGGCTACGCCGTTGAGGAGGCCCGCCGCAATCTGGAGGTCAAGTTCCCGGAGGGCTTCCCTCCACTCAAATCCCTCGTCGGGGAGCGCGGGACCATTCCCGCCGGTTCGGTCGAATGGTAAGTGACGGTGACGTTCAAGGACGTGCCCATTCTGGGAGGAGCCATTTCCGGAAAGGCGACTCACCTGCTCACGGGTGACCAACGGGACTTCGGACACCTGTCCGGAAGGAGCGTCCAAAGCGACCCACTCGTTTCACCGAGGATGCTCGCTGAGGAATGGGTCCGGATGGGCTGGATCTGAAAGGCCGCACTGCTTTGGAGTCCCCGCCCGCCATCCATTGCGCCGAAATCCGGATTACCGAACCGACAGATCCAAACATCGTTCCCCGAAGTTTGTCCCGCCGAAGCCTTGGCGAAGGCGGACTCCTCACCGGGTGGCGGCGCTCCAGCCGCGGACGAATCCGATGCACTGGGCCACGTCCGGCACGGAGTGATCCCAGTTGAACTCATACTCGCAACTGATGTTGCCCTCGAACTTCTGGCGGCGCAGCTCGGCGAGGACCGCGCCCATGTCGGTCGAACCGGTCCCGAAGATCAGGTCGTGCTGGCCGGGACCCAGCTTCTCCCGCTCCTTGGCGTGCATCGAGATCACGCGCCCCTCGAGGATGCGGAGTCCATCAACCGCCCGGATGCCGCTGGTCTGCCAGTGTCCGATGTCGGCGCAGGCGCCGATGCGGGGATCGCGGTTGCGGACGAGGTCGGCCACCCATTTCGGATCCCAGACCTTGTAGGCCGGGTTCTGGGGTTGCTGGGCGTGGTTGTGGAAGGCCACCCGGATGTCGAACTCCTTCACCAGCGACTCGAAGGTGTCGATCGCATCGGTGGATTCCGTGGTCAGGGCGTAGAGGCCGAGTCCCTTGGCGAACTCGAAGAGCTTCCGGGCCGCGGCGGGTTCCTTCGGGATGGTGACCACGCCATAGTTGACGGCCTTCACGCCATGTTTCCGGAGCTTCTCCTGGAGTTTCTGGATGGCCTCCGCAGGCATCGCGTGGTCCACCTTGGTGGCTCGGTCTTCCGGGCTCAGCGCCTGCCCGGGGTAGAACTCGATCACCCTGCCGCCCGCCGCCTCGGTCTTCTCGATTGCCTCAAAGGCGGTGAACCGATTGAAGGTGTAGGCCTGGCAGCCGATGGCGAAACCGCCGATCCGGTACTGGGCGGGGATAGGGTCGGCGCGAAGCGACCCCGCCAGGAGGATCAGGGATGCCAGAGCGGCGATGCGGAAAATCGGGAGAGGGAACATGGGATGGAACACCGCCGGCATGGAAGCGAAGCCGCACCGGATTCTCAACACCCAACGACGCTCGCAATCGCGAGGGCCTGGAGCAGGTCAAGCTCCGGTGTCACGACGGAACAGGGCCTGGGGCGGCCGTGGCGGCGAAGGGATTGCGCGAGTATGAGGTGTTGCGGGCGTTTCCGGCGGGGCGGTTGGCGGCGTTGACCGCGAATGACCTGCCGGATGCACAGGGGTTGACCGGGGGGAATCGGACGGTCGGGAAATGGATCGAGGCGGGGGCGCAGCGGGGGAGTTGCCGCGCGGTGATTGCCGCGGTGGTGGCGGACGATCTCGAGCGCGCGGACCGGGCCTGGCGCGGCATCGACACGGCGTTCGCGCATCAACGGGAGGACGGCGGCTTTGAGGTGGTGGTGCGTCCGACGGGCTCCAGCGCGGCCGAGGGCGCCGCGGCGGTGGAGACGGCCTACTTCTTCCTGCAGGAGTACGGGCGCGCGATCCAGGTGATCCGGCAGTCGCCGCATGAGGCCCACTTCCACGCACGGATCGCGGCGCTGGAGCCGCCGTTGCGCAATGCCTGCGCCTTCCTCGCCCCGGGGGAATCCACGATCCTGCCGAAGAGCCGCAAGGCGGTGAACCGCGTGTTCATCGCCGCCAAGGCCTTCGGCACCTGCGGCAGGGTGCTGGGGGATGAGTCGCTGGTGGCGACGTCCCGACGCTTGGTCCAGGAGTCGCTGCTCCAGCGGGATACGGACGGGGTGTTTCTGGAGCACGGCGGACGCGACTCCAGCGACAACGCTGTCTCGATCCTGTTCGGCGAGGTGCTCGGATTGCACGTGCCCATGCCGGAGTTGGATGCGGCTTTCCCGGCGGCGGCGCGCTGGCAGGCGTCGCGGGTGCTGGTGTCCAGTGAAGTGGACAACCGGAGCAACACCCGGACGGGTGTCGGCAAGGAACCGGGCTACGACGGGAAGCCCAAGGGGATCAAC
>JAFLEG010000173.1 GCA_017302195.1 Verrucomicrobiota bacterium | reverse complement strand
CCAGGTCCCCGGCCACCACGGGTGAGGTGGCCGTGGAGACACGGAACGGGAAGGCAAAGCGCCAGAGCTCGCGCCCGGTCTTCGGATCCAGAGAGACCAGTCCAGACTTGAGAAAAAAGATCACCTGCCGCTGCCCATGGATCGTCGCCGGAGTGGGGGTGGCATGGGTCATCGTGTCATCGAGAGCCTTCCAGGCCACCTGGCCATCGTACGCCTTGAAGGCGATCACCGATTGGCCGGGGCCGCCGCCCGCCACCAGGACCAATCCATCCTCCACCAGCGGCGATGCCGCATTCTGCCAGGCGATGTTGCGTCCCGAAAACTCCTTCAGGAGATCCTGACGCCACACCGGGTCTCCGGTGGCGGCATCGAAGCAGGACACCACCAGTTTGCTGGAAGTCGCATACACCCGGCCACCGGCCAGTGTCGGGGTGGAACGCGGGCCGTCCCCGCCCTTGTTGTCATCGGTACCGGCATCGCCGCCCCCGTCGTACTTGACCGCGCCCAGCGGACGCACCCACAGGTCGGCGCCGGTGTCGGCATTCCGCGCCACGAGCGCCTCCTGCGGAGCCCCCTCGATCTCCCGCAGCTCCAGCGTGAATGCGCGTCCATCACCCACGACGAAGGAACTGAACCCGTTCGCGCTGGGAACCCGCCACAGAACCTTGGGGCCAGCCGCTGGCCAGGCATCGGGCAGCGTCTCCCGCGACAGACCGTCGCCGCGGGGCCCGCGGACAAATGTCCAGTCCTCGGCCGCAGCGGGCCGGCATGCCGCCACGGTGCAGGCCAGCAGGAACAGGATCGTCAGGCGTCGGGTGTCCATCATCACGCCGGACAGTGTTGTAGTCCCCGTCCCTTTTTCAACCCGGATTCCAGGACCCATCCCCGGCCGCGCAGCACCCCTCAATGGAAGCCCAGGCGCGAGGCGACCTCGCCCGCGAGCACCTCATAGGCCGCCGCGGCGGCGCTGTAGCGGTCGTACTGGATGATGGGCTGTCCGAAGCTGGGCGCCTCCGCCAGCCGGGTGGTCCGGGGAATCGCCGTATCGAAGACCTTGTCCCCGAAATGCTGCCGCACCTCGCCGACGACATTCTGCGAGAGCCGGGTGCGCGCATCGTACATGGTCATGACGATCCCCAGGATCTCCAGGTGGGGGTTGATCCCCGTGTCCCGCACCTGCTGGAGAATCCGGGTGATCATGGCCACGCCCTCCAGGGCATAGTACTCGCACTGGAGCGGAATCAGCAGGCGGTCGGAGGCCGCGAAGGCATTCAGGGTCAGCAGGCCGAGGGACGGTGGGCAGTCGAGCAGGAGCAGATCCCATGATCCGTCCTCCCGGACCGGTTGCAGCGCGCGGCGCAGGCGGTTGAGATGATCCTCGCCCCGGGCCAGCTCCACCTCGGCGCCGCACAGGTCAAATTCGCCGGGAACGACGAACAACCCCGGAAAGGCCGTCCCCCGGATGCGCTCGACGACCGTACCGTCGGCCAGGAGCGGACGGTACACGCTGCCGCCCTCGACCTTTTCCAGCCCCAGTCCGCTGGTCGCGTTCGCCTGGGCGTCGAGATCCACCAGGAGCACCCGTCGTCCCTGGGCGGCGAGGCAGGCGGCCAGATTCACGGCAGTGGTGGTCTTGCCCACGCCCCCCTTCTGGTTGGCCACTGCGATTACCGGTGCCGGCATGCCGTGAGGATCCCGTGCAGGGATCTGGAAATCAAAACGGAAAGGTCCAAAGACAACGGGGCCGGGGACATGCGTCCGCCGGCCCCGTGACCTGGAAGAGAATCAGCGGGCTTTCTTGTCGCCCTTTGCAGCGGCCGCCTCGGGCTCGGCTCCGGCGCGGCGTCCGCGCTTCTCGGTCTTGGGCGCCTCGGCCTTGTCCTCGGCCGCCGGAGCCTCCCGCAGCGGATTGCTGCTCTTGATCACGACCTTGAGCGTGCAGCGCACATCGGGATGCAGCCGCAGCTCCACCTCGTGTTCGCCGAGGGTGTGGATCGGCTTCTCCAGATGGATCTTCCGCTTGTCGAGGGCGACGTCGAGCTGGGTCTTGAGCGCATCGGCGATGGAACCGCCGGTGATCGAGCCGAACACCTTGCCGTCCTCGCCGGTCTTCACCGCGAGCGTCAGCGTCACCGCGCTGAGGCTCTTGGCCAGCTCGCTCATGGTGTTGAGCTCATGCACCTCGCGCTCTGCCCGGCGGCGGCGGAGGTTCTCCACCCACTTCTTGTTGCCCTGGGTGACCGGAACGGCCAGACCCTGGGGAATCAGGAAGTTTCGGGCGTAGCCAGCCGAGACATGGACATGGTCCGACTCGGCGCCCAGGCCCACGACGTTCTTGATGAGGATGACTTCGGATTTCGGCATAACGGAATTCGGTCGAATTGAGGAAAATGGAAAGGTCAGAACGGCACATCGTCCTCTTCGGGCGGCGGCCCGTCGGAACCGCCGTCGGCGGACGGAGCGGCCGGTGCAGGGGCGGGAGGGGACGAGGAAGAGGCGGACGGCGCGCCCGGCGGGCGGGAGGATCCGCCTTCGGCACGGCCACCCACAAACTGGAAGTTCTCCATCACCACCCGGAGCGCGGTGCGCTTCTGCCCGGAGGTCTTGTCGTCCCATTGGTCCAGCTTCAGGCGCCCCTCCACGAAGAGGGGATTCCCCTTGCGCAGGTACTGGGAGATGAGCTCCGCCTGCTTGCCCCAGGCGTCAATGTCCACAAAGGTGGTTTCCTCCCGCGTTTCCCCCGATTCCAGCTTGTAGGACCGGTTCACCGCCAGCCCCAACCGGGCGACCGCCTGTCCCTTGGGCGTATATCGAAGCTCGGGATCCCGGGTCAGGTTGCCCAGCAGGATGACCTTGTTGTAGCTGGCCATGACGGTGTGGGGTTGGGGCGGAGGATCGCGGCGATCAGGCGGCCGTCTCGGTCACCGGGGCGCCCGCGGACTTCGAGGCCTCGTGGAACAGCACGCGGTACACCTCCTCGACGTGGGTGAACTTCGAGGGCAGACCGGCGATCGTGGTGGTCGAGGCCTCAAAAATGACGTTCACATAGTGACCGCCGGTCACCTTCTTGTCGGTCACCCGCACGAAGGGACGCTTGTCCATCTTCTGCACGGTTTGCACCTGGGCGCCAGCGCCGGTGATGATGGTCTTGACCTTCTCGACGGCCTCGTTGAGGCCCTCTTCACGACCGGCGAGGTCCAGGATGAACAACCCTTCGTAGCGTTTCACTGCGTTTTCCTTTCTGCGTTTACTGACGTGTCCGAACCGGTCGAAGCCGGTCCGTTGTGGCGATTCATCGCCACGGAAATTCCTGCGGTGGCCCAGCATTCCACCTGGGTGGCCGCCCGTTGCAACATCAATTCCCAGGCAGGCCGGTCGGCGTCGGTGAGCTGTCCGAGGACGTGTCCCACCAGATCGCGCCGCGTCTGCTCCGGACGGGCAATGCCAAGACGGAGTCGCGGATAGCCGCGGGTGCCCAGATGCTGCTCCACGGATTCCAGTCCGTGATGCCCGCCCGGACTGCCCTCCGGCCGCAGCCGCAGGGTGCCCAGGGGCAGGTCGGCGTCATCCACAAGCACCAGCACGCGGTCCGGAGGCACCCGGTGAAAGGTGGCCAAGGGCCCGACGGCTTCTCCGCTGGCGTTCATGTAGGTCTGGGGCCGGCAGAGCAACCACCGCCGCTCCCCGAACCGGCATTCCGCCAGGCTGGCAAAGAACTTTCGCTCATCCCGCCACGCGCCGCCCCACCGTTCGGCGAGGCGTTCGGCCAGTTGGAAGCCGGCATTGTGACGGGTTTCCCGATACTTGGGCCCGGGATTGCCCAGACCGACGATCACACCCGAGGCAGTCACGTCGGCAGTGGCGCCGGCGGACCGCGCTGGTGCGGCCCGCCGGAAAATCGCCGGTTACTTCTTCTTGGCCGCGGCCTTGTCGGCCGGAGCCTCCTCCTTCTTCTCCTTGATCATCTCGGGCTGCTTGGCATCGGCAGGCGCCGCGGCGCCCTCGACCGTGGCGGCCGGCGTTTCCGCCTCGGCGGCCACCGGCGCGGCGACGGCAAACACGGGAATCTTCTTGTCGCCCAGCAGCTCCACACCTTCCGGTGCGGTGATCTCGCCGATGTGGAGGGTCTCGCCCACCTTGAGGGCGGCGACATCCACATTGATGTGATCCGGAAGGTCCTTGGGCAGGCAGCGAATCTTCACCCGGAAGCGGACGTGTTCCAGGGTGCCGCCTCCATTCTTCACCCCCTCGGGCACGCCTACAGCCTCGACGGGAACTTCAATGCTCACCTTCTCATCCGGCTTCACCTCGTGGAAATCCACATGCAGGGTGGCGCCGGTCAGCGGGTGGTGCTGCACGTCCTGAACGATGGCCAGGTAGGTGCTTCCGGCGACATCCAAATCCACCAGGATGATCTCGGAATGGGCCTTGTGGACCACCAGTTCAAACTCCTTGGCGTCCAGTTCGAGGCTCTGGGGGGGATTGTGACGGCCGTAGATGACCGCCGGGATCCGGCCGCCAGCGCGGACCTTGCGGGATCCCTTGCGGCGGAACAGCGAGCGCGAGTTCGCGCGAAGCGCAACCGATTTCATGTCCAAGTCGTATCTGCCGGCGCCCAGCCCATGTCTCGGAACGGATTTCTTTGAAAGAATCCGCTCGAACCAGTGGTCAACGGACCACTGCTCCCAAGGAGCGTTCCCTCCACCGCGACGGTGGCCGGAACGGACTAGCTGGTACGCCCGCCCTTAAACTCAAACAGTGAGGTGACACTTTCATTGCGGTGAATGCGTTGAATCGCCTCCCCCAGCAACTTGGCCACCGACAATGTTGTGATGTTTATTCCGGGGTAACCGGAGCGCGCGACCGTATCGGTCGTAATTAATTCGTCAATAGCGGATTTCTTGATCCGATCAATGCCGAGCTCGGTGAGCAGGGCATGCGACACGCAGGCGATGATCTTTTTCGCACCCCGCGATTTGAGCAGGTTGGCCGCGCTGGTGAGGGTTCCGGCGGTCTCGGTGAGATCATCCACCAGCAGCACATTGCGCCCCTCGATGTCCCCGATCACCGCCGTGGCCTCGGTCTCCGTGGGGCTCTTGCGCCGCTTGGCCACGATCGCCAGCTCGGCATCCAGCCGCTGGGCATAGGCATAGGCCATCTTGATGCCGCCCACGTCGGGACTCACCACCACCAGGTTCTCCAGCGGATTACCCAGCAGGTACTCGTAGATCACCGGCGCGGCGTAGAGGTGGTCCACCGGGATGTCGAAGAATCCCTGAATCTGCTGGGCGTGCAGATCCATGGTGAGGATCCGCCCGGCGCCGGCGGCCACCAGGAGGTTGGCCACCAGCTTGGCCGTGATCGGCACGCGCGGCTGGTCCTTGCGGTCCTGCCGCGCGTAGCCGAAGAACGGCAGCACGGCGGTGATCCGCGTCGCGCTGGCACGGCGCAGTGCGTCCATCATGATGAACAGCTCCATCCAGTGGTGATTCGCCGGCGGGCTGGTGGACTGGATGATGAAGACGTCCTCGCCGCGGACATTCTCCTCGATCTTCACGAACGTCTCACCGTCCGGAAAGGTGCTGACCGTGCACCGTCCCAGGGGTACCCGCATCGCCTCGCAAATCGCCTGGGCCAGGATGGGATTGGAAGTGCCGCTGAAGATTTTCACGTGGGGGGGACGGCGGGGACAAGTCCGACCCGGAGACCGGGAGACCCCATTCGCGGCGGCTCCCTGCGGATCGTGTGACGCGACGGTAACAATGGACCCCGGGGCGGCAAGGTTGTTTTGGTTCTGGAACCCGGAAGCCACGGAAATGGGTGTGCCAGCCGCCCGGGCCGCGATTGCCGGTGCCGGCGCCCCGAGGACTCCCATTCCAGGGCCTGGTCCGGCCCGAGGGTCGCCATGTGCCGGCAAAACAGGTCTCGACACCTGGATGCCCGGTCCCTAGCCTTCCCACTTCGATTGACGGACATTTACCGGGCGGTACCTGCTGCCCGACACCGAAGTCACATGGAAGCCAAATCAAAAACCATCACCGAACATCGCACGCACGAGAAGGACACCGGATCGCCGGAGGTCCAGATCGCGCTGCTGAGCAGCCGCATCGCCAACCTCACCGAGCATCTGCAGAAAAACGCCAAGGACAACGGGTCCCGGCGGGGTCTGCTGATCCTGGTCAGCCAGCGCCGGCGCCTGCTCAACTACCTTCAGAAAAAGGACGAGGGCCGCTACCAGGCCATCACCAAGAAGCTGAAACTGCGAAAGTAAATCACTGTGAAGCCGGGCCTCGTGCCCGGTTTTGACTTTTGGCTGGTCGTGCCCCTCAACGGGGCCATGGATGCCGCAGGCGACGCGACCCGGAATCCCCGCCCAGCCAGCTCCGTAAACCAAGTTGGTTGCGTCACCACAAACATCGTCCGGTCCGCCACCGGGTGATTTCACTCAGCGACTCCGACGCCGCGGGCGCCAGCCGGCGTTCCGTTGGGGCGGTTGATTGAAATTCCCCGGGGTGCGGTCCGGCAATTCCGCAACATGTCAGAGAAAGTAACCGTTACTGTTGGAGGCCAGGAACTGCATATCGAGTCCGGCCGCTATGCCCGTCAAGCTGACGGCGCCGTCACCGTCCAGTTGGGCGACACCGTCGTCCTCACCGCCGCCGTGGCGGCCACCAAGGCCAAGGAAGGGCAGGAATTCTTCCCCCTCACCGTGGATTACCGCGAGCGCGCCGCCGCCGCCGGCAAGTTCCCCGGAGGCTACTTCAAGCGTGAAGGGCGCCCGACCGAGAAGGAAATCCTCACCTGCCGCCTCACCGACCGCCCGATCCGCCCGCTGTTCCCCAAGGGCTGGTACAATGAAGTGCAGGTGCAGAGCATCCTGCTCTCCGCCGACGGTCAAAACGATCCGGATATCCTCTCCATTCTGGCTGCCTCGGCGGCCCTGATGGTCTCCGACATTCCCTGGGCCGGGCCCATCGGCGCCGTGCGGGTCGGACGCGTCCGCGGCGAGTTCATTGCCAATCCCACCCACGACCAGCAGTCGGAATCCGACCTCGACCTGATCTACGTCGGCAATGAGCACGACGTGGTGATGTATGAGGGTGCCGCCAACGAGATCAGCGAGGAGGATTTCATCGCCGCGCTGCGCTTCGGCCAGGAGGCCATCCAGCCGCTGATCACCGCCCAGAAGGAACTGGCCGCCCGCATCGGCAAGCCGAAGCGCGAAATCAAAGTCAATGTCGTTCCGGACGAGATCCTCAACGCCGCCAAGGATCTGGCCGGCGACCGGATCGTCCCCGCCCTGCTCACCCCGCAGAAGCTGGCCCGCGAGGCGGCCGTGAACGCCGTGTTCGCCGATGTCGGTGAGAAGCTGGTGGCGAAGTTTGGCGCGGAGAAGGTCACCCCCTACGTCCTCAAGGACGCCCAGTACTACATCCAGAAGGAGGCGGTGCGCGCCCTGATCCTGGATCACGGCAAGCGCCTCGACGGCCGGGCCGCCGATGACCTGCGCGCCCTCAGCAGCACGGTGGGTTTCCTGCCCCGCACCCATGGCAGCGCCATGTTCCAGCGTGGCGAGACCCAGGCGGTCTGCGTGGCCACGCTTGGGACCAGCGATGACGTCCAGGAGTTCGACGCCTACACCGGCGGCGAGACCAAGAAGCAGTTCATCCTTCACTACAATTTCCCGAACTTCTCGGTGGGCGAGACCGGCCGCATCAGCGGTCCCGGACGCCGCGAGATCGGTCACGGCGCGCTGGCCGAACGCGCGCTCCTTCCCGTGCTGCCGGATGAAAAGACCTTCCCGTACACGATCCGCGTGGTCTCCGAGGTGCTCAGCTCGAACGGCTCGACCTCG
>JAFLEG010000172.1 GCA_017302195.1 Verrucomicrobiota bacterium | reverse complement strand
CTTCTTCCCGTTCCGCGTGACGCGGATGTCCAAATACGTGTCGGGCCTGGAGGGTGTGGAGGGATGAGCGCGCCCCGCCCGCGTTCGCGTCCGCTGTCCCCCGCGGCGTTCGGTGGGATCCTGGCGGGAGCCCTGGTGCTGGCGGCAGCGCTGGCCCACCGGGAGCTGCTGCGTCCGTTTCGTTCCCCCGAGCTGGTGATCTCCGAGATCATGGCGGTGAACCGGGTGACGGTGACGGACGCCGATGACGAACCCTCCGACTGGATCGAGGTCCACAATCCGGGCGCCGAACCCAGGGACCTGGGCGGGTGGAGCCTGACCGACGATTTCCGCTCGCCCCGCAAATGGACCTTCCCGCCGGTCCAGATCGCCCCCGGAGGATTCCTGGTGGTGTTCGCCTCGGGCAAGGACCGCTCGGAGCGGCCCGACGACCTGCACACCAGCTTCCGCCTGAATCCCAAGGGGGAGTATCTGGCCCTGATCCATCCGGACGGACACACGGTGGACGAGTACCTGCCCAAGTATCCCGCGATGGAGTCCGACGTGTCGTTCGGACGCCGCGCGGCGGGCGCGCAGGCCCGGGGGATCCGTCGTCACGCCTTCTTCGTGCAACCCACCCCGGGCCGGACCAACGGGGCCGAACTCCAGGGCCGGGTCGCCAGGGTGCAGTTCAGCGAGCGGCGCGGGCTGCGGTCCGAACCCGTCCAGATCGCCCTCACCTGCGCCACGCCCGGCGCGGACATCTGGTACACCACCAACGGTGCCGCGCCGCAGCCGGGGACCGGACACCGCTACGCGTCTCCCCTGACGGTGAACGATACCACGACGCTGCGGGCGGCCGCGTTCCGGGAGGGATTCCGTCCGGCCGACCCGACCACGCAGACCTACATCTTTCCCTCCCGGGTGCCGTCCCAGACCGGCGCGGGATTTCCCGGGTCCTGGGGGACGCGCCATGGCGAGCCGGTGACCGCCGACTATGCGATGGATCCCGACATCGCCGGGAGTCCCCGGTATCGGGAACGCCTGAGCCAGGGCCTGGAGGCGCTGCCGTCCCTGTCCCTGGTGCTGGATCCCGCGGACCTCTTTGACCCGGCCACGGGCCTCTACTCCAACCCGATGGAATCGGGGGCCGCCTGGGAGCGGCCGGGCACGCTGGAACTGCTGCCCGCTGAGGGCGCGCGCGGATTCCAGGTCCTGTGCGGCGTGCGCATCCAGGGAGGCTGGAGCCGCCGGCCGGAGGAAAGTCCCAAGCACTCCTTCCGCCTGGAGTTCCGGGAACGCTACGGCGCCGCCGCGCTGGACCAGCCGCTGTTTGGTCCGGGCGGACAGCAGCGCTTCGAATCCCTGGTGCTGCGTGCCGGGTGCAACAACAGTTGGCTGCACTGGAATGGCGAGGAACGCCGGCGCGGCGACCTGCTGCGCGACGAGTTCCTGCGCACCTCCAGCCGGGACATCGGCGAGCCCGCCGCGCGCGGACGCTTCTTCCACCTGTACCTCAACGGACTCTACTGGGGGATCTACAACGTCTGCGAACGTCCCGATGCCGCCTTCGCCGCCGCCCATTTCGGCGGCGCCGCCGACGACTATGAAAGCCGCAATGCGGGCAAGGTGCTCAGCGGCGACGACGTCCGGTGGCAGCGGATGTTTGCCCTGGCGAATGCAGGCCTGGAGGCCCCCGGCGCCTATGAGGAGCTGAGGCAACTGCTGAACGTCGAGGCGTTCTGCGCCTTCCTGCTGATCCAGATCTATGGGGGCACCTCGGACTGGGATGCCGTGTCGAACTGGTACGCCGCCCGGCGCATCCGCCCGGCGGGACGCCACCGGTTCCTGCTCTGGGACGGGGAGCGGAGCCTCGAAGGAGCCGATGTCAGCATTCTCGACGCGGACGATGACCAGTCCCCCACGCGCCTGTTCCAGGCCCTGCGGAAGCACCCGGAGTTCCGGGCCACCTTCACGTCCGTGGCCCGCCGGCATCTGGGACCCGGTGGCGCGCTCCGTCCGGACGCCGCCGCCGCCCGATACCGGGACCTCGCGGACCTCCTGCGTCCGGCCATCGTCGCGGAATCCGCGCGCTGGGGGGATTACCGCCGCGATGTCCATCCCTACCGGGAGGGTCCCTACGAGCTGTACACCGCCGACGATCACTGGGAACGCGAGGTGGACCGGTTGATGCAGGACTACTTCCCCGTGCGCACCGGACACGTCATCCGGCAGTTGGAGGCGGCCGGACTTTATTGAATCCGGTCCCGGATTCTGAGCCTGGGGCCGGCGATGTCATCCTGGAGCGCCAACAGCACGCCGGCGACCTCGTCGTCGGTCATTTCCCTGCGGAAACGCTTCAACTGAAGCGCATTTCTGATGTCCAGCGCGTGCAACGCGGCGAAGGCCACCGGGACATCACAAGCGGACAACAGGGCATCGGCGATCGGGGAGCCCGGTTCCTCCACATAGGCTTTGACCAGCAGACCGGCGCCGAAATGGGGCGTCATTGCTCTCCGCGCTGCCCGGACACCACCTCGCTCAAGGCGATGCCGCTCAGGCCGGCAGGGAGAATTCTCCGACGGCGGGCCGCAAGATCAGGCCATCCGGAACGCGGGGTGGCCTTTCCCGGGTCGGTCCACGGGGACAGTCGTGCAAAGGGCTTTCCCGCGCGGGTTACCGTCACTTCCTCGCCGTTGCCAATCCAGACCGCCACCCGGGCGAAATCATTGCGTAAATCGCGGACGGTTGCCGTCGTCACCGTGAGACGCGGCATGTCTCACAGCGAATCGCCGGTCAACACGGTCTCCAAGGCTTCCGGTCAGAGGACCTTCACGATCACCACGGTGTAGTCGTCCGCCTGGGTCTCCGGGGCGGTGAAGGCGCGCGCGGCGGCGCAGAGCGCCTCGACCATCTCCGCGGCGGGACGATCCCGGTGCCGGCGCACCACCTCCAGGGCACGCTCCATGCCGAAGATCTCCTCGTCCCGGTTCATCGCCTCATCAATGCCGTCGGTCAGCAGCAGCAGGATGTCACCGGAGGCCAGCGACACCGGCTCGGGCTTGAGGAACGGGACGGCGCCCTGGTGTCCGAGGGGGCGCCCGGACCGCTTCAGCACCGCCTTGACCCGGCCCGCGGCGTCGAGGATCTGGCCGGCCGGATGCCCGGCGTTGGTGAAGGTGAGCATCCGGGTGACCGGATCCAGGCGCACCAGCAGCAGGGTGATGTAGCGTTCCTTGTCCAGGTCCTCGGCCAGGAGTTCCTGGGTGTGGGTGACGATGGCATCGGTGCCCTCGAAGCGCCGCGCCACCGGGCGCAGATAGGCACGGGCCTCGGCCATGAGCAGCGAGGGACCCAGGCCGTGTCCGCTCACGTCGGCGATCACGATGCCCAGCCCGTGATCGGCCAGGGAGAGGTAGTCGAAGTAGTCCCCGCCGGTCGCCACCGCGGGATGCGACACGCCGGCGATGTCGAATCCGGGAAGGCTGGGGGCCGCCTTGGGGAACAGCCGCTGCTGGACCTCGCGGGCCGCCGCGAATTCCTGCCGGCTCTGGCGCAGCTCGCGCTCCGCCCGGCGGCGCTCGGTGACGTCGCGCACGATGACCACGATCCACTCCTGGTCGCCCGTCTGCATCCGGGTGACCGCCAGGTCAATCTCGACGGCCGAGCCGTCACGGCGGCGGCCCATCGTCTCATCCGACTTTGCCCGTCCGGCAGCCCGGAAGGTCTGCAGCCACTCACCGGACGCGAGATCCGAAGGCTGCAGGACGTCGAGGGCCTGCCCGGCCAGATCGGCGGGGTTCCAGCCGAAGACGCTGGCCACCGCCGGATTGGCGAACCGGATCACCCCGCCGAGGTCCAGCAGCAGGACCGCATCGGTCGAGTTCTCCCACACCGAACGGTAGCGGAGTTCGCTTTCCCGCAGGGTCTCCTCGGCGGCCCGGCGGGCGGCGCGCACGCGGGCCTCGCGCAATTCCCGCTGCACCGCGGGCACCAGGCGCCCGAGGGCGCCCTTCATCAGGAAATCATGGGCACCCGACTTCATGGCGGTGATGGCCACGCCCTCCTCGATGCCGCCGGAGATGATGATGAAGGGGATGTCGAGGCCGGTGGACTTCAGCAGCTCCAGCGCCTCGGGGGCGCTGAAATCCGGCATGGTGTGGTCGCAGAGGATGAGGTCCCAGGTCTCGGCAGCCAGCGCCTCGCGCAAGGGCTCCGGCGCAGCCAACCGCCGGAACTGGACCTCCCAGCCGCCGGTTCGCAGGAGCGTCACGAGAACCCGGGCATCGAACTCCGAATCTTCGACGATGAGCACCCGGATCAGCCCCTGGGGCGCCGGTGGGGAGGCGGTACCGGACGCCATGGCAATGGGGGCGGGCGGACCTCGCGGGCCTTCGCGAGCAGGCTACCGGCTGCGGCGGCGCTGGATCCAGACCAGGCTGCCGAAGCCGAGAAGCGCCAGAGCCACGGTGGACGGCTCGGGAATGGCCACGACATGGGCGTAGAAATTGGCCGGCACCTGGCCGTCATCCACCCGTCGCAGCGCCCAGGAATCGGAGTCACTGGGATCCGTCTTGATCCAGTAGTCGTTGTAGCTGCCAACAACGCCGCCGTTCAACTCCCCGCCCACGGTGGGCGGACTGGAAATGGTCAGCGCGGCGCGATCGCCCTCGGCGCCGGACAACCCGGAAAACTCGACCGACCAGGTCAGAGTATCCGGCACCAGGATGTTCGGGGCCAGGGACACGATGTTGTCGCCGGCAGCCAGGGTCAGCGGACCGCTCTCCCAGAGGAGGGTGCCCGGGCGGGGTGCCGTGGTCTGGCCGGGCAGTGCGCTGGGGCCGTCGTTGGCATAGATCCGGATGGTGGCGGTCCGGGCCGGAGCATCCACCGCGGGGGTGAAGTCGCCCCGGTACTGAAACACGAATTCCGTGACGTACCGATCGGTGCCCGCCAGCGCGATCTCGTCGCCATATTCGCGGGTGGTCTGGGCGCCAAACCCCGGCTGGACGTTCAGGGTGTTGTCGAACACCACGGCGGCGGAGCCACTGGCGGCTCCGAGGAGAGCCGCCGCACCGGCAATCCGGAGCGGGCGGAGATTCGACAGGAATATCATGGTGACCGGAATTGGGTGGTGCCCCGGCCAGGACTTGAACCTGGAACCAACTGATTAAGAGTCAGCTGCTCTACCATTGAGCTACCGAGGCGCCGTTGATTCGCCGAAGCTGGGCAGACCGTTAGGCCTTGTCAATCCGGGGTTTTGAGACGGGGAAACCCCGGGCTCCAGGTTCGGATCCGCCCAGCCTTGGCGCCGGATCCACTCCGGAAACCGACATTCCCCGCACAACGGACCGGCGCGGCGGCAGAAGTCCTGCAGGATCTGATGCAGGCCCTGCTGGTCCGCTCCCGACCGCAGCGGCGGTCCTCCGCCCTCCCCGAACAGGCGCTGCCGCGCGAGGCGAAGCGCGGCATTGTCCCCCGCGGCAGGCCACAGGAAGAACCGGCGAACCGCTTCCCGGGCCGCGTCCGACCGGTGCGCCGCCTCCGCCCGGGCCTGGATCCAGGGCAGGATCACATTCAGGGCGATCTCCGCGACCCTCGCCGCTCCCAGAAGCGGGAGCCGGCGACCCCGGGTCTCCGACCGGAAAGTGACGTGATGGATCCAGTAGTCCTCGGTCACCGCGGGCGGCGTCAGGATGGCGCCGAGATCTGCCGCGAGCCGGGAGGCGCTCCCCGCCCGCCTCATCCAGGCATCGAGGGCATCCGTCAGGGCGCCCATGGCGCGCCACCGGGCGGCAAGAACCACCCGGCGTTGCGGATGATTGGCGGGACGAATGCCACCCAGCCTCCACAAAAATGCGGGCAGGGTCACCCCCTCCCAGGTGTCACGCTCGCGCCACCACAGATCCCAAAGACGGCGCACCTGCGCCCGGCCCGGACCCCGCGGCAGTTCGGTGGGAAGGAATCCGGCGATTCCCAGCAGCCGCGCCTCCCACGCCTCGACGGAACAAGCCGGACCGGAGCCGGCGGCATCCCCCAGCGGCGTCAACTCCGCCAGACGCCGCATGGGCCACACGTTGTGCTTGTATCCGAGGGCGCCCGCCATCCCTTCCCAAAGCGCCTGCTCCCACCCCGCCGCGACGGCCCTCACGGCAAAGGTCGCCGCCCGCTCACGCAGACGCACCTCCGCCGCCTGCCGCACCACCTCGCGGATCTGTTCCGGCGCCAGCTCGCGGAGCGGGGCGCAGCAGAGACCGGGGAGACTCCCGGGGAGCAGCGCCGGTGCCTGGGTGTCCAGCCAGAATGCCAGATCGTCCAGCGGGGAATCCAGGTGGGGCTCCAGGGCCAGAACGGGCGGGGAGGAGTTGGTCGCCGGTGCCGACCAGACGATCCGAAGCCGCACCCGCTCATAGGCAGGGTTGCCCAGGTGCCGGTGCTGGCGCCAGCCGGACACGGTCCGGTCCACCTCCACATCCCCCCGCACCGCCGGATCATCCCCGAACTGCAGCACCGCCTCGGTGAAATCAGGTCCCGGCTCCCGGTTCCAGTATCCCGGATGAAGCACCCGGATCCGGCGGCCGTCCACCAGGTGCAACCGGTCCCGATGAATCCGCTGGTGCCTCCAGATCTGCTGCATCCAGCGTTCCGGCGGCACCGCAGACTCCTGCACCCGGCCCCCGCCTCCCGGCCAGCGGCGTGCCTCGGCATACGATTCTGTGAAACCGGGAGGCATGATGCTCGTTGGATTTCCAGAGGCGCCTCGGCTATGTCAAGGCGCAGCGGCGGCGGGCGACCCTGTCTGCCGGAACGGAAGGATCCCGCATGCGGTTCTCACGGAGTTTGTTATGAAAATGCGTCTCGGAGGGCCTACTTGGATTTGGGGAGGCGTTGCCGCCATTGCCTGCGGCTCCGTCCTGTCCTGGGCGGCGCCCGATTCCGGCAGGCCACGGGCCACGCCCTCCCCGGCTGCCGGGGCCGACGTGCGGCGGGACCCGGCCGTGCTTGCGGTGGAGACGGTGCTGCCGAGCGTGGTCAACATCGCCACCCGCACCTGGGTGGACCGCGAAAGCGCCTACGAACGCATGGTGCGCCAGTATTACCGGCAGGAGCGGGATGCGCAGGCCAACTACAGCCGGGGCTCCGGCGTGGTGATTGACGAGGATGGCTACGTGCTGACCAACACCCATGTGGTGGCCGACGCCGACGACATCTGGGTCCAGTTCTTCGACACCGCGGGCGCCGAATCCATCCGCGCGGAGCGGGTGGTGCTGTCCCAGTCCAAGGACATCGCCGTGCTGAAGCTCAAGCCGGCCACCCCCCGCAAGTTCAAGGCGGTCCGCTTTGCCTCCAACGACGACCTGCTGCTCGGGGAGACCGTGTTGGCCCTGGGCAATCCCTTCGGACTGGGCGGTTCGGTGGCCCGGGGCATCCTGAGCTCCAAGTCCCGGCGCCCTGCGGGCACCATTCCCGACGGGGAACCGCTGGACATCGCCGATTGGCTGCAGACCGACGCCGCCATCAATCCGGGCAACTCGGGCGGGCCGCTCATCAACCTCCGCGGCGAACTCATCGGGCTCAACGTGGCCGTCTTCAACCCCAGCTATGGCCAGGGAATCGGATTCGCCATCCCGGTGCGCCAGATCCATGAGGCGCTCGGCGAGATGCTGTCCGGCGAGGCGGTGGGGGGCTACTGGTTCGGCGGGCGCCTCAACGGCGCGGAACGGCCGCTCCGGGTGCAGTCCGTCCAGCCCGGCAGTCCCGCGGCCGCGGCCGGGCTGCGTCCGGGGACGAGGTGTGGCGGTTCAACGGCCGGATGCTCGACTCCCTGCTCACCTTCAACGAGGAGATCGGGCGGGCGGGGGACCGTCAGGACATCGCCCTCCAG
>JAFLEG010000171.1 GCA_017302195.1 Verrucomicrobiota bacterium | reverse complement strand
ACCCAATATCCGGGCCTTCACCGTCATCCGGACTCCTTCCCGGAGCGGCACCGGGATGACAGGAGGCTCGACGCGAATCCACGGCGGGGAGATCCGCACCAGGTTCGCCGGGTCGAGGTGAAAGGCGAAGGCCTCAGCCGGACTCACCGGAAGAACCTCATGGCAACGAAACTCGATACGGGTCACGCCTCAGAGTGGTGGACTTTCCGCATTTGGCCACCGTGCGCCACGTCGGTGGCAGAAGCCGCGCTGCAACCCTCGTTTGCCGGCGGCGCGGTGTGGATCCCCGGAGAGGCCTCACACCAAGGGCACAAGGGACACAGAGGAAGCAGGCCGGGTTGACGGGGAGCGAAGGGGTGCCGTCCGACCCCGTGTTTCATTCCGCCGCCGGATGCCGGCTCCTTCCATCCTTTGCGCCCTTCGTGTCCTCCGTGTGAGCCTCACCGCAAATACGGCTTCAGGATCGGGCCGAGCCGGCGGATGGCCGAGGCTGGCCAGTGGGCGCGGTCGGTCAGGATGGCATTGCGCAGGGCGTGATGGCAGGGCCAGTCCGGGGTAGCCGGGATCCGGGGCAGCAACGACCGGATAATGTTCTGGGCGAGGGCTGCGTTGCGCCGCAAATTCTCCACCACCACGTCGAGCGTCACGTGCGCCTCGTCCGTCTTCCAGCAGTCGTAGTCGGTCACCATCGCCATCGTCGCATAGGCGATCTCCGCCTCCCGGGAGCACTTGGCCTCGCCCAGATTGGTCATGCCGATGACGTCAAACTTCAGCCGGTGGTTCAGTTCCGATTCCGCCCGCGTGCTGAACGCCGGTCCCTCCATGTTGACGTAGGTGCCGCCGTTGTGGACCCGGGCCCGACACGCACGCGCGGCCGCCAGCAGCAATTTCCGGAGCTCCCCGCACACCGGATCCGCAAAGGCGATGTGGGCCACCAGGCCCTGACCGAAAAAGGTGTGCGCCTCGGGGCGCTTGGTGCGGTCAAAGAACTGGTCCACGAGCACGACGTCCTGCGGACGGTACCGCGCCTGCAGGGAGCCGACCGCACTGACGCTGATGATCCACGCCACGCCCAGCGACTTCATCGCCCAGATGTTGGCGCGATGGTTCAACTCTCCGGGCAGCAGGCGGTGTCCACGCCCATGCCGCGGGAGGAACACCACCTCGCGTCCGCACCATTCCCCGGTGAGCAGGGCGTCCGAAGGCGGACCGAATGGCGTGCGCACCCGCCGCCATCGCGGTTTGAGAAGTCCTTCCACCTGATACAGGCCGGTGCCGCCGATGATGCCGATGCGATGGGAGGACATGGGCCGATGAAATGGGGTGGATCTGCAAGAAGGTTGCTCAGCGGGAGAGGAATCCCTTGGGCCGCGTGGGGCTCGGCAGGGCGAAGGGCAATGTGTCCGGAGTCACCCGGACGTCGGTGGTCAGCTTGAGCGGCGTCGGGGCGCCCACGTAGTAGGTCAGCTCCGCAAAGTAGGCAGTCCACCCCGCGTCCGAAGCCGGCACCTGCGCCGTGTACACCCCGGGTGCGGTCTCCTCCATGGGCACCGAGTGGTACAGCGGTCCCGCCACCTCCAGCCGGAAATCGCGCACCGCCGGGTTGTGTCCGCGCCAGAGCACGACTTCCTTCGGACGGTCCTGCGTCGTGACGGTCAATCGCCCGCCGGCCTCATGGCTCCAGGTGAACCGGGGAAATGGCACCTTGCTGGCGATCACATGCTGCCAGGCCAGCAGCGTCTCGTAGGCGTCGCTGTTGCGCATCGAATGGTCGGTGTTGGCCACATAGCGCAGGTACTTCACCCCCGGAAGTTCGCTGAAATAGAACTGCGAGGAATCGGGGAGGAAGAACTGGTCGCCGGCGGCATTGAGGATGAGCTTGGGCAGCTCCAGCCGGTCCCGGTACTCGAAGGGATCCTCAATCCGGTTGAGCCGCGCGATCTCCGGCGTGCCCAGCCAGTCCATGATCCGGTGTTGTTCGGAGTAGTTGCCGACCGCCGGGGCGTAGAAGCCGTAGGCCTGGAAGTGGTGCAGCATGGACTTCTCCACATTGAGCACGTCAATGACGATGGGACAGATCGCCACCACCCGGTCATCCACGATGGCCGTGGTCCAGGTGGTCCAGCCCCGCTTGGAGCCTCCGGCGACCACGAAGCGGTTGACCGTGGCCTGGCCACCGGCCTCGGACGCCAGGAATTCGGTCACCGCATCCATGGCGCGCACCGCCGCCTTGGTCATCGGCAAACGCGCCGGCCAGGTGTCGTCGCCGGTGCGGAGGTACTGGTCCCAGGTGTAGCCGATAAAGTCGTCCTCCACGCGCTCCACCCCGTCGTTGCCCAGGATCAACGGCTGGTTGGGCACCATCTTGAGCTCGGCCACCACGCAGCGCGTGGCCTTGGCGATGCGGATGAGTTCCCGTCCCGGGGCCGGCGGCTTGGCGCTCTTGTTGTTGCCTCCGGAGATGAACAGCAGTCCGGTCGGGTGGGCCAGGTTGTCGGGCTTCACCACCAGCAGCCAGTGCTTCCAAGCGGTCCGGTTCACCTCGTTGGTCGTGCGCCAGTTCTGCGAGGTCAGGTCCAGGGCATAGCCGGTTGCGCTGTCGTCCCGCAGGGAGACAACCTGGGTCCAGGAATAACTGGGGTCCGGTGCGGCCACGTAGCGGTCCAGGGACGTCTGGCGGTCAGCAGGCACTGCCCGGGGTGACGCATGGACGGCCCGCGGAGCCCAGCCAGCCAAGGCGATGACGACACAACATCTGAGAAGGGCGCGCATGATCCGGGAACCATGCCGTGGGCCCGTTTCCGCGGGCCAGCCAAATGAACGGACGCCCCGGCCCGGAAAAATGCCGTTGGCGCAGGTGCCGGGGTTTCCTAGGTTCCCGGCCGCTCGCGTCCAATGCCCAGCGTTTTCATCAAGACCTACGGCTGCCAGATGAACGAGCGGGACAGCGAGGCGGTGGCCGCCCAACTGCTCGCTCGGGGCTATGCGCTGTCGGAAAGCGAGCAGGATGCCGATGTGGTGCTGCTCAACACCTGCTCCGTGCGGGATTTTGCCGAGCAGAAGGCCCTCGGGAAGATGCAGTCGCTCGCCGGGGCGGCCCGGCGGCAGGGGCGCGCGCCGGTCCTTGGGTTCATGGGGTGCATGGCCCAGAGTCGAGCCGGCCAGTTGCTGGAGGCGCAGCCCCGGGTGAACCTGGTCCTGGGCACGCAGAAGTTTCACCGGGCGGCGGAGCACCTGGAGACGCTGCTCTCCGGACGCCAGCGCCAGATCGTGGACACCGCCGCCGAGGAGCGGTCGCAGGATGCCATCCGCGAGCACCTCGTACCCGCCGGTGTCCGGCCGGTCACCGCCTTTGTCAGCATCATGCAGGGCTGCAACCAGCACTGCACCTTCTGCATCGTGCCACAGACCCGGGGCGCGGAACGGAGCCGCAGCATTGCCGACATCGTGTCCGAGGTCCGCGGCCTGGTGGACCGGGGTGTCCGCGAGGTCACGCTGCTCGGACAGATCGTGACCAGCTTTGGACGCCGCGAAATCCCGGTCCGGGACGGACACTCCGGATTTGTGCAACTGGTGGAGGCGGTGCACGCCGTGGATGGCCTGGAGCGCATCCGCTTCACCTCGCCCCACCCCAAGGGATACGGCGACGACCTCATCGGGGCCTTCGGTCGGCTTCCCAAGCTGACCGAGCACGCCCATCTGCCGCTCCAGAGCGGTTCCGACCGCATCCTCCGGCGCATGCACCGGGGCTACACCCGGGAGCGATACCTGGATCTCGTCCGGCGTCTGCGGGCCGCCCATGCCGGGATGGCGGTGACCACCGACATCATCGTCGGGTTTCCCGGCGAGACCGAGGAGGACTTCCAGGAGACGGTGTCGCTCTGCGACGCGGCCGCCTTCGACCAGGCATATCTTTTCAAGTACTCCCCCCGTCGGGACACCCCGGCCGCCGCGATGCCGGATCCGGTGCCACCCGAGGTGATCGAGGACCGGCACGCCCGGCTGCTGGCGCACATCAACCGGATCGCCCTGGACCGCTTCGCCGCCTTCGTCGGGCGCACGGTCGAGATCCTCGTCGAAGGCCCCAGCCGCAGGAACGCCTCACGCTTCGAGGGCCGCACCCGGGACAACCGGATCGTGGTCTTCGAGGGATCCGAGCGTCATCGCGGCCAGCTCCTGCCGGTGCGGATTGAACGCTGCGGATCCTTCACGCTCTATGGCGACCCGGCGATCGTCGGACTCGACGAGCCGCATCCGGAACCGTCTCCCGATGAACTTCCGGTGCTTCTGAACCCATGACCCTGTCACAACTCTGCCTCCTGCTGGCCACCGCCATGATCGTCTCCCACGGTCTGGCCCTGCTGAAGCCGGAGTCCGTCGGCGCCTGGCTGCGCGCCTTCCCCCGCAATGCCGCGCTGGGCGTCCCGCTCATGCTGCTGGGCACGGCCTGGTTCGAGTGGAACCTGTGGCACATCGCACCCTGGAAAAACCTGATGCTGGCGGGCTTCGCGCTGGTGGGCATCGGAAGCTGCATCTGGGTGAAGGATTACCTGTCGGTGCGCGGCCTGAGCGTGGTGATGCTCATGGTGGCCTGGTATGTCTGCGAGAAGGCCCGCTGGCATGAAAGCCTCTGGCGCGACGCGCTGATCGGCTGGGCCTACGTCTGGGTGTTCCTCGCGCTGTGGTGGTCCATGTCCCCCTGGCGCATGCGCGACGGGATCCAGTGGTGCCTGGCCCGGCCCGGCCGGCTGCGCGCCGCCGCGGCGGCCGGCGTGGCCTGGGGATGCTTTGTGGCCGGCCTGGGCCTGACCGTACTGCGCTGATCCGCCGTGAAGAAGCCGCCGCGTCCCGTCATCCCGCCGAAGACCATCTACCGCATGTCGGTGTACCTGCGGTGCCTGCAGCGGCTCAAGGCCAACGGCATCCAGACCGTCAGCAGCGAGGCGCTGGCCGGCGCCGCCGGGGTCAAGCCGACCCAGTTGCGCAAGGACCTCACCCACTTCGGCCAGTTCGGCACCCGGGGCCTCGGCTACGACGTGCTGCAACTGTCCAAGATGATCTCCGATCTCCTGGGCACCAACCGCCTCCAACCCGTCGTGCTCATCGGCGCCGGCAATCTCGGCACCGCGCTGCTCAGCTACCGCGGATTCGAGGAGGAGGGATTTGAGATCGTGGCCGCGTTCGACCTGGATGCCGACCGCCACCGCGAACGGATCAAGAAGGTGCCGGTGCTGGACATGGACCGCCTCCCCCGCACCGTGCGCGACGCCGGCGTGCGGATGGCCATCCTCACCGTCCCCGCCGCCGCCGCCCAGGAGGTGGCCAACGCGCTCGTCGAGGCCGGCATCGCCGGCATCCTCAACTTCTCCCCGGCCATGCTGTCCGTGCCCGACCACGTCATGGTCAAAAACGTGAACCTGGCCATCGAACTCGAGAACCTGAGCTACTTCCTCCAGCAGTAGTTCTAACCCCGTAACGTGCGCCAGAGCATGGGCACCTTGCCCCATTGGCGGATTCGGGAATCGCCGGAGACCAGCCGCAAGTCGTAAACCAGTGCCGTGGCCACGATCAATTGGTCCGCCGGATCGCGGTGAAACCCGCTGGCCTCCAATGTCGCCACACGTGTCGCAACCGCGGAGGAGATGGGCAAGACGGTCAACTCCGACGTGACCGCCATCCTGAAAAAGTCCGCGAGTGGAACGGCCAGTTCCAGACGCCCCAACTCCACGAGCTTCGCCGCTTCCCAGAGGGACACGTCCGCGAGGGCGAGGCTGTCGGAGTTCTCGGCAAGCGTCCGTTCCACCATCGGCGGCAGCGGCTCCCCCAAAGCCCGTTGAATCCAAGCGTGCGTGTCCAGCAAATGGGTCACCGCGTCGCCTCCCACTCAATCCCGGTGCTGAACAAGTCGCCCCGGATCCTGGCCTTGCCCTTGAGGGCACCCTGCCAGGTCACAGGCCTGACCGCCTGAAAGACGAATTCCTCAGTTCCCGATGTGACAACGATGGTCTCACCCGACCTGGCCTTGGCCTTCATCTGGGAGAAGTCCCGTTGAAAATCACGCGAGGTCACCGTCATGTCTGACACCGTGACGGACATGCCCCATGCGGTCAAGACGACCGGCCGCTGAGCTCCGGGCTTATTCCGACTCGGCGGTCATCGCAGGCGGTAGAAGTAACTGCCCTGAAACTCCGCATCCACATGCTGCTTGGAGTCCGCGTGAAACTGAACGTCGGGGAACGCGGCAAAATCGTAGCCGTCCTCCCGAAGCTTCTGCAGGTGGAAGTCTGCCATCTCCCGGGTGGTTCCATCCGCCTCAAACTGCTGACGCTCGGAATCCGTTCCAAAGAAGAACCAAACCTCAATGCCGTGATCCCAGTCCTCGAATGTCGCAACGAAGTCCAAGTGAACCAGCGGCAGGCCTCGCATCTTGGCCCATTGAAGGGTCGCAGTCCTGGCGCGTTCGATCTTCGCGACATGTTCAAGCTGCCGCGGATTCATGAGGAGGCTTTGACAGAGTTCACCAACATCCCACCGGCGAAAACAGAACTAACCTCAGCCGACGGTTCGGCGTACCCGGCAGGCCCTTGCCCGAACACTTCGCTGCACGAATCCCGCGGATCGCCCCAGCCGGGTGAATCTGCGGCGGCCCATTCCGTCGCCGGCCCGCGCGGCGGCATCCTCAATCCCAAAAATCCACCAACCGGGTGACGCAGGCCATGATCACCCGGAACAGCGCCAGCATTCCCACATACAGCACCGGATGCCACCACATCAGCTTCGGGTACATCGGCATCAACCACAGCATCGCCAGGATCATCCCCATCACGCCCGCCGCCTCCAGCGCCAGCAGATGCAGCCAGCCGAGTGCCCGCCCCGTGACCTCGCTCAGCCACTCCAACACCACGTCGGGGTACACCAGCAGCGCCGCCACTCCAAAGAGGGGGATGTCATACCAGTCCCCTCTGCCTCGTCCGTATCTCACGGGGCAACGCCCTCCCGCCGGGAGCCAGCCAGCCCCAGGTCAGGGAACGTCAGCACAGGACCTGGATTCTCGGCCTGTTCCATGTCTGACGGTGTGACGGCCACCCTCCATTTCGTCAAGACAGCCAGCGAAGCAGGCCGCCGCTCCGATGGAGCACTCCTCGTCCTCCGGCAACCTGGCCGGCCCGGGATGCACCGTCGCGGAGTGGCTCCGCTCTTTCCGGCCGGCCACGGTGACCGTACGATCACCGGGCTCGAAGCGTTCTGGATATGCCACCGGATCACAAGCCGTTCATGGACCGGGCCCTCGCGCTGGCCCGCGAGGCAATGGAGGCTGGGGATGGCCCGGCGGGATGCGTGTGTGTCTTCCAGGGGAAGATCGTTGCGGAGGGACGCAATCGGGTCCAGAGCGCGCTGGACCCGACCGCCCACGCCGAACTGCTCGCCCTCAGGGCGGCCGCCACCCGGCTCGGCAGGACCGACCTTTCGGGACTCACCCTCTACACGACCATGGAGCCGTGCCCGATGTGTTGCTGGGCCCTCCTCTCGGCGAAGGTTTCCATGCTGGTGCTCGGAGCGCGCTACGCCCAGTTCCGGACTCTGGAGCTTGGCGCCTACTCCGTCGAGGGTCTGGCGGCGATGACCGGACGGACCTTGGAACTCATCACCGGAATCCGGGATGCCGAATGCCGGGACCTGCGGTACGAGGCACTCCAGAGAAGTGTGCGGGAGGGAACGTCCGAGACGAGGCGAAGCATCAGGGCCGCCGCCGGCAATCCGTGGTGGTCGTTGTTCCGGCGATAGGGGATGTGGACGCGCCGGGACGGGCTGCGCAGCCGGAAGTTGCAGGGCGCCAGAGCAAGGTCTCCAATTCCTTTGCGGTCTTCGCGACCTTGGCGT
>JAFLEG010000170.1 GCA_017302195.1 Verrucomicrobiota bacterium | reverse complement strand
CACCAACCGGCCCTCGGTGTAGTTCCGGCTGAGCAGATACCCGGAGACCTGGGCGGAAATGGTGGCATTGACCTCGCTGTCGAGCGTGCCCACCCAGTCCCGATAGATCGGGATATTGGTCGCGACGACGGTCACCACCTGCACCTGGGGGGGCGGCGGAGCGGTGGGCGGGGTCTTGTCCTTGCAGCCCGGTCCCGCCAGGGCCAGCACGACGATGAGGGGGGCGACGATTCTCACGGATGCAGGGATGCCGGCAGTCGGTTCAGGTCGTGGAAATTGGGGCGATCGCCGTTGCAATGCCCGTTGCACGCGGAGCGTTACCGAAGACCCGTCACGGTGCCAAACGGGAAATCAGGCCCATCGCGGGATGCGGGAGGGATCTCCCGGCGCCCGGAAGAACCGCAGGACGTGTCCAGGGCGCACCTGCGCCGCCACCGGGAGATGCGCCGGGTCCACCAGGGCCAATTGCGGATAGCCGCCCAGCGTGGGGCCATCGGGCATGGTGACCAGGGGCTGACCACCCGGAGGCACCTGGATGCAGCCGGCGAGAACCGCCTCGGAGATCAGACTGCCGGGGGGAGGCGACAGGAGAGGCCCCTCGAGACGATATCCCAACCGGTTGCTCCGGGCGGACACGCGCCACACGGACGAGAGAAAGCGGGCGCGGTCCTCCTCGGAAAACCAGTCCCACTGGGGACCCGGCCACACGGCAACGCTGGGACACGGACCGGCGGGCGCCTGCGCGTCAGTGGTGGTGCGTCGTGCCGCAATGCCCGTCGGCGGGGAAAAGAACCCGCCCGGGCTCCGCCACAGCACCTCGCCCGGACGGAGACTCTTCCCCATCCCTGCCTGTGGCCATTGGCTCGCGCTGCCGAAGAACCGGGGCGCGGCCACCCCGCCAGGAATGGCCAGATACGTCCAGAGACCATCGGCCCCGGGGGGGAATTCGAGAACCTCACCGGAACGGACCCGGAATGCCGACCACCCCCCCGCCTTTCCTGGTGGACCGGGAGAACTGCCCGTGATGGCCACCCAGCCCGACTCCATCGCCTCCAACCGCTGGCCCTGGAGGCACAACTCAAGCACCGGGGTCCCGACCGGATTGCCCACCAGCCGATTGGCCCAGGCCGCCGCCCGTGGGTCCATGGCGCCTCCGGACGGTACTCCAAAGCGGCGGTATCCCGGACGACCGGCATCCTGGATGGTGATGCCCAGCCCCCCGGCGAGCAGCCGGAGGCAGGGTGAAGCCCCGGGCACCGCCATCGCTTCCCCGGGGGGCGGGGAAACCGAGGGGAAGGCGTCGGCCTCCGATCGTTGAATCGAGCGGAATCGGACCCGATCGCCCGCCCCGACCGGGAAGGCCGCCGCTGTCGAAGCCTCCCAGGGACGAACGAGGTGTTCCGGGGTCCATCCGATGAGGTTCCATCCTCCGGGTCCGTCCACCGGATAAATGCCGGTCTGTTCCCCGCCAATGGCCACGCTGCCCGCAGGCACCCGGGCCCGGGGGGATTCCAGGCGGGGAGTGCGCAGGACGGGATCCAGCCCACCCAGATAGGGGAATCCCGGCGAGAATCCCAGGCAGTGAACCCGATACTCCGAAGTGGAATGGCGGGCCATCACCTCCGCTTCTGAGATTCCGGCATGGACGGCCACCCGGGCGAGATCCGGACCTCCATAGACCACGGGGATCTCCACGCGCCGTCCCTGGGCCTCGGTCCCTTCGGGCGCTGCGAGCGGCCATGGAACCTCGGGAAGCAGGCTCAGGATCCGATCCCGGACCATTGCGGTGGCCGGAATGACCAGCAGCGTGGTGAAGGCCGGGACCCATTCGGCATCTGCCGAATTCACCCGGGACTCCAGCCAATGCAGAAGCGCGAGGCCGGTCCGGAACGCCTCCTCATTCACCTGCGACGCGAACTGCACCCGGAGGGCCAGCGGACCGCACTGGGACCATTGCAGGGGCATGCGGGTTGCACTTCCCGGGGCGACGCCGCCCACGGTCACACCGCGGGCAGCACCTCCAGGAGCCGCTCCGGTTCCACCACCTGTTCCTGACGCTGACGCAGATCCTTGAGCCGCACCTGAAGGGCATCCTCCGGGGTTCGCTCGAGCCGCACGGTGAAACGCGCCCCCAGGTCGAGCGCGCGCCGAAACTGCTTGTCGCCCTTGGATGGCGTCAGGCTGTAGTCCACGGACCGGCCGGCCTCGCGCAGGCGCTGGACGCACGCCAACGAATCCCGGCGGAGCGACTCATCCTCAACCAGAACCACGACGTCCACGCCGCCGCCGGCCGGAGAAGCCAGCCCCCGGGCCTTGAGCAGCTCGGCCAGCACGACATCCCCCATGCCAAATCCAAGGGCCGGCAGTTGAACGCGTCCCTCGCTGACCTGGCCCACCAACTGGTCGTAACGCCCTCCTCCGGCGATGGCGCGAAACTCTCCCTTGCGGTCAAACGCCTCGAAAACCACTCCGGTGTAGTACGCCAAGCCCCGGATCACCGCGTAATCCACCCGCACATACTCGCGCAATCCCCGGGCTTCGAGATTATCCAGAACCGCCTGCAGCTCCGGCTCGGGAATGCTGGCCGCGATGAACTCCTGCGCTTCCGCCAGCGACACGCCGAGGGATCGCAGTTTCTCCGAACTGGCTTCCGGAGCCTCACGATCCATCTTGTCCACCACCTGGTAGAACTCATACGCGCGCTCCGGAGCACCGCCCCGGGCCGCGAAGAACCGCTGCCAGGCCTGGCGACTGCTGAGGCGCACCACAAAGTCCCCGGGGGTCAGCCCGAAGGAACGCAGCACATCCACCAGGAGCGCCACCATCTCGGCATCGGCGCTCACATCGGATTCCCCGAAGAGGTCGCAATTGAGCTGAAAGTGCTCGCGCAGGCGCCCCTTCTGCTGTTTTTCGTAGCGGAAGAGCTGGGGCATGGAGAACCAGCGGATGGGTTTCCGGTAGGCCCGCTCCGAACGGGCCACCATGCGCGCGACCGTGGGCGTCATCTCCGGCCGCATCGCCACCGCCCGATCCCCCTTGTCATTGAAGTTGAACAACTGGGCGACGATCTCCGCACCCGACTTGTTGGTATAGAGCTCCAGGGGCTCCAGCGGCGGACCGTCATACTCCCGGAAGCCATAGCGGCGTGCGGTGTCCCGCCAGCACCGGAAGATGTGCTGACGCAGGTCGCAGCTCCAGGGTTCCCCTGGAGGCAGCGGGTCGGGATAAAAATCGCGAAAGCCGGGAAGTCGTTCCATGATCCGTGTGCCAGCGTAGGGAAAGCGGCGTTGGGAAAGAACCGCAAAACCAGTTTGGCTCAGTCAGCCGCGCCCACCCACGGCTCCACCAGCTTCCAGATGCGGTCGCTGACGATCTCGGGTGCTCCCGTGCCATCCACCGGAAGGAACCGGTCCGGCTCCTCCCGTCCGATGGCCTCATAGGCCTGTTCCACCCGGTCAAAAAAACTCCGCTGCTCCTGCTCGAAGCGGTCGGTCACCTCCACGGCTGCGGCGTTCCGCGCCCTCAAACGATCCGCGGCCACCGCCGAGGGTACGCGCAGCCACAGTGTCCGGCCGGGACGGATCCCATCCGTGGCGGCCTCGATGACCCCGGCGACCACCTTCCGATCCAGTCCCCGTCCCGCCCCCTGGTAGGCGACCGTCGAATCGGCAAACCGGTCGCTGAGCACGCAGGTACCGGATTCCAATGCCGGGCGAATCACCCGCCGGACCAGCTCGGCCCGGCTGGCATTCATCAGCAGCAGCTCGGTCTCCGGCGCCATCCCGCGGCCGGCCGGGTCGTGCTTCAACAGATCCCGGATCCGCTCCCCCAGCGGCGTGCCCCCGGGTTCCCGAACCACCAGCACGGTCCGTCCCATGGCTTCCAGCCGGGCGGCGAGCAGCCGGATCTGGGTGCTCTTGCCGCACGCTTCACCGCCTTCGAATGAAATGAAGCGCCCGTGTGGCATCCCGGGATCCCCTAAGGCTTGGGGGACGCGGGGACGGGTGCCGCAGTCGGTGCGGATGCTCCGGAGGTGGCCGCCGGCTCGGGGATGAACTTCGACGGCGGCGGGTTCTTTTTGTAGTCGTCCTCCAGGTAATCCACGAGGCTCACAATCTGCCTGTCGGTCAGGATGCCTCCATTTCGTCCGGCGAAGGCGGGCATCAGACTGCCCACCCGTCCGTCGCTGATCCACTTGGCCCAGTAGTTTCGGTCGGTGTTTCGCAGGCGGTTTCGCAGGTCCGGCACCATGGAGGCCCGGTGTTCCGCCTCATGGCAGATGCCGCAGGCGGCCTCATACAGCTCCCGCCCCACCTTCCCGTGGGTCGGCTGCACATGACAGGCCGCGCAATCACCGCGAAACACCGCCTGCCGGTCGGCGGCGGCCAGTTGGAGATTCCGAGACCGGTTCATTGCGGTCGGTGCCGGAGTCGGGATGTTGGCGCTGACGGTCAGCGTGTAGCTGCCCGCCGAACTCACCACGGTGGCCGTCTTGGTCACACGCCCCATCTTGCCGGTGGTGTCCATGGTCACATCAATGTGCCCGCCCTCCCCGGGCTTGAGCAGCCACGGGCTGGAGGGCAGCCGACCGGCGGTACAGCCGCAACTGGTGTTGATGAAGGAGATGGTGACGTCCGCATCGGACCGGTTGGTGACCGCGAAGACGAAGGCCGCCTTCCGTTCCTCTTCGGTCAGGTCCACCTGCTTGGCGGTGGCGTCAAACTCGAGCACGCCCGGCTTTCCCGGCTGGTAGTTCTGGGCGCGAGGCACGACCGCCCCGCCCGCCGGGGTTGGGGCCGCCAAGGGAGGCGGCAGCGGCGGCAGCGTCCCGGTCCCCGGTGCCGCAGACAAGCCACATGTCAGCAGAAGGCTGGTGCCAACCCGGTGGATCCAAGGGCGCAATTTCATCCTGTCCACGGACTAGCATTGCCAGCCACCGGTGACGAGCGCTTTTCCGGGATCCTGGAAAACATCCGGAGGCCGGGAATCAGCAACTGGTGGGCACTTCCTGCAGGACCCGGACGCCGTGGGGTATGGCACCGGCGACGAATCCAAGGCATTGCACCGCCCCCGCAGGTTTGCCCGGGAGGCAGACCACCAGGGTTCTCCCCACCACCGCGGCCATGCCGCGGGACAGGATTGCATTGGGCGTGATCTCCAGGGACCTCAGACGCATCGCCTCTCCAAAGCCCGGGATTTCCCGGTCGGCGATCTCCCGGACCGCCTCGGGCGTGACATCCCGCCGGGCAATCCCCGTGCCTCCCGTGGTCAGCACCAGATGACAGCCCTGCGCCTGGTGTTCGCGAATGGCGCGCTGGATCTGGCGGAGGTCATCCGGCACCACCGTGGTTGCTGCAATCCGCCACCCGAACGCGGCGGCCGATGCGGCCACGGCCGGCCCGCCCAGATCCTCATAGGCCCCTTCGGAGGCGCGGTCCGAAACCGTGATGATGCCACAGACAATTTCCATGCCGGAGGGTCGCATCATCCCCGTTGAAGCTCCAGTGTCCTTCGGTAGCCTGCCGCCATGCCAACCTCTGGCGGGTCCCGGCCACGGGCGCTTCGCAATCGATTCGGGGACTGGATCCGTCCGCCGGATCGGGCATCTGCCGGCCCCCTGTCCCGGGTGGCCCGCGAAACGTGGCGAAGCGTTGCGCTGTTTCTGCGAAACCGAGGTCCCGCCCGGGCATCCGCACTGGCCTACACCACCCTGCTGGCCCTGGTCCCCCTGCTGGCGATCTCGCTCAGCGTGTCGGCGTTGTTCCTGCCCAGGGAGGAAGCCGAGCGCCGCGATCAACTGCTTTCCTGGATCGAGTTCGCCGTGGCCCGCTCCGCACCGGCTCTCGGACTTTCCGACGATGCCGGGCAGCCCCAGCGGGCCCTGGTGGCCGCCAACATCGCGGCCTTCGTCGAGCGGATCCATTTCAAGACCATCGGCGCCGCGGCAACCTTCGGACTGCTGGTGGTGGTAATCGGGCTGCTGCGAACCGTGGAAACCGCCTTCAACGACATCTGGGGCGTTTCTGTGGGCCGATCCCTCGGGCTCAGCATCGTGTGCTACTGGGCCGCCATCACCCTGGGTCCGCTGGTTCTACTGGCCGCCCAAATCGCCGTGTATCTTCCGTGGGTGACCCGTGCGGGCGGCGACATCCAGCGACTGGTTCCGGAGCCGCTGGCGTCCGTGCTTTCCTTCGGACTGATGCCTTCCGGCATGGCCCTGGCCTTCATGGCGCTGTATGCGAGCATGCCCAATACCAGGGTCCCCTGGAGATCGGCCCTGGGAGGCGGTCTGACGGCGGCGGTTCTCTGGACCCTCAACGGGCAGTTGGCCGCCCTGTACAATACCCGCGTGCTCATGGTGAACACGATTTATGGGAGCCTGGGGGTCCTCCCCCTGTTTCTGGCGGGCCTATATCTCAGTTGGGTCATTGTGTTGTTTGGTGCCCAGGTGGCGTACGTCATCGCTCACCCCGAGGCCGAGGACCTCCCGGAACGGCTGTCCGTCGTCCCGGGAATCGGCGCGAAGGCCGGAGCGGCGGTGCACCTGATGATCCGGATTGGGAACTCCTTTGCCGAGGGAAAGGCGCCTCCGAGCGCCGCCCAGCTCTCAGCGCATCTCGGCGCGTCGGCGGCCCCAATCCCCGACCTCCTCCAACGCCTGGAGGAGGTCGGCCTGATCATTCCCACCGCCGGAAGCATCCCTGGCTTCACCCTGGGCCGGCCACCGGAATCCATCCGGGTTGGCGACATCCTGCGCGCCGTTCACGGCGCAGGGTCCGCGGTGGGCCGGGGTCCGGCCCCGATGACCACGGCCGCGGGAACGGAACTCAACCGCATTCAGCAGGCGGCCATGGATGCGGCCGACTCGATCACCCTGGCGACGCTGCTGTCGCCTCGGGCCTCAGGGGCGCGGGGATTCGGTCGCCCGGTAATCCAAGAAGCCGGCGTTCCTTGATCATGTCGGCGACCTGTGGGGGCACCTTGGCCTCCCAACCCGGACGGTTTTCCTGAATTTCACGCAGCACCTCGCGGCTGAAGATGCCGAGTTCCGCCTGATTGACGTCGCGAATGGGCTCGATGTGCTGGTTTTCCAGAAGGAAGTCGTAGAGATGCTGGATGTGCGGCGCCACCCGGAGATTGACGGCGGTGATGATGGAGCCCGACCGGGCGTCGCGGAGGGGGTACACGTAGAGTTTGAGGTCGTTTTTGAACATCCGGCCAAAGGACTCCAGGATGCCCCCGTCCAAATCCGCATAGTACTTCTCCTCAAACAACTCCCGCAGGGTTGGCACGCCCATGACAATTCCAACCGGCATGCGGGTGAAACGAAACAGGTAACCCGCCAGGCGGTAGAATTCCCCGTAATTCGAGCTCAGCACCGGATGCCCCAGGGTTCCGAGCAGGTCCACCCGGTCCAGAAAGTCCTGATGGTCAATCTTCCCCTCGATGTTGAGGTTTTTCAGGGTCATCTCCAGCAGGACCAGCGGCGGATCCCCGTTGACCTTGGGATGCTGGATGAACTGGGCCTGCGCATCACGAATCATGGCCTCCGTCACCTTGGTGACCGGACGAAACGAGCCGCGCTCCACCAGGATGGGTTTCTTGTACAGCGCATCGGCCGGCTGAACCAGTTCACCGGTGGGCATGAACATGGCTGCATTGGTCAACCCCTGCTCCACAAGCTGCAGGGCCAGCAACCGGTTATCCACCCGCGGGAATTGCGGCCCGTGGAAGCGGATCATGTCCACCTCGATGCGCTGGATGGACAGGTTGTCCAACAGCGCACTGATGATCGTCTCGGGACACCAGTGGGCGCCGAGCGCGGCGTGGATGAGGTTCACCCCGAGGATCCCGAGGGCCTCCTGTTGCTGAAGATTCTCCCGGTCCCAC
>JAFLEG010000017.1 GCA_017302195.1 Verrucomicrobiota bacterium | reverse complement strand
ATCGGGCTGACCCGCACCGAGCACATGTTCTTCGAGGGCGACCGCATCGATGCGATGCGCGAGATGATCCTCGCCGACTCGCTGGAGGCCCGGGAGGCCGCCCTGGCCAAGCTGCTGCCCTACCAGCGCGAGGACTTCTTCGGAATCTTCAAGGCGCTGAAGGGATTCCCGGCGACCATCCGGTTCCTGGACCCGCCGCTGCACGAGTTCCTCCCGCACTCCAAGGAGCAGCAGATGGACCTCGCCCGGAAGCTGCACATCCCGGTGGAGAAGATCATGGCCCGGGTGCACGAGCTGCATGAGTTCAATCCCATGCTGGGCTTCCGCGGATGCCGCCTCGGCATCAAGTACCCGGAGATCACCCGCATGCAGGCCCGCGCGGTGCTGGAAGCGGCGGCAGACGCCACCAAGAAGGGCTTCAAGGCGAAGCCCGAGATCATGATCCCCCTGGTGGGCTTCAAGAAGGAGCTCGACCTCCAGGTGGCCATCGTTCACGAGGTCGCGGCCCAGGTGCAGAAGGAGAAGAAGGTGAAGATCGCCTACTCCGTGGGCACCATGATCGAGATCCCGCGCGGCGCGCTGACCGCCGACGAGATCGCGCAGACGGCCGAATTCTTCAGCTTCGGCACCAACGACCTCACCCAGACCTGCCTGGGCATGTCGCGCGACGATTCCGGCTCCTTCCTCGGCGCCTACACCGAGAACGAGATCGTGAAGAAGAATCCGTTCGCCTCCATTGACCAGACCGGCGTGGGTGCCCTGGTGAAGATCGCGGCGGAGAAGGGCAACGCGACCCGCCCGGGCATCAAGCTGGGCATCTGCGGCGAGCACGGCGGCGATCCCGAGTCGGTGAAGTTCTGCCACCGCGTGGGTCTGACCTACGTGAGCTGCTCGCCCTACCGCGTGCCCGTCGCCCGCCTCGCCGCCGCCCAGGCCGCGATCGAGGAGAAGCGCAAGGCCGCCAAGCCGGCTGCCAAGGCGAAGAAGAAGTGAGGATTTGTCCCCGCGAGGGGACCCGAGGCTCGCCGTCAGTGCGGGCTGCCTGATCAGGCCGTCCCGGGAAACCGGGACGGCCTTTTGTCTGCGCGCCGATTTACGGCGGCGACGTTGCCGATCCAGGACCCGCGACCCGGTTCATCTGGATTTCGGGGGTAACGACTTCATGTGCCAAGGAAAGGTTCTGAACCCAGAAAGGAAAAATGCCGGATCCCTTGCTCATGCGCTCCCAAGCCCTTCGAATGGAGAACATCAACGTTCGCAGGGGTGAAGCCTTCGTCGCGATGATCATTCGAATTCGGGTTGGGTACTTGGGGTACTTTTGCGAGGGAACTTCGGATGTGAAACTTGTAGCGTTCCGCCCGGGAGCAACCCCACGGAGGGACATGGCCGCATCGTTGATCGGATCGTCATGGGGAACCCATCCGGATGGGGTTTTCTTTTCCGTTCTTCCCTTCACGACTCGGATTTCCCGGGAACCGTGGTTTGTGACCATAAAGGTCACCATCAATGTCGATGGTCTGGAACCGACACCAGTGGGTTGTGGCGCAGAGATCGAAACCATTGGAGAAGTCCCGCGCCAACTGATGATGACCGCCGCGACAACACCGGCAGCAACCACGATGAGAAGGGTGACACGTTTGGTTCGCACGCCGGATGAATGCGGAGCCCAGCAGACCGTTCCTGCGGCGTCATGTGGAAAAGGCGGCCCGCCGCCGAAACGGGCGCCTCTCAAGTTTTTGGATGGGGAGCACACGCGTCCCGCGTGTGGGTCTGGGCGTCCCGCCCAGACCCTCGTGGACTGTTCGGCTATCGTGCCTCCATTCGCCCCTCTGCCCAGAAAGCCATGTCAGTGGACGAAGAACCGAGACAAGGACTTTGCCGGGCGCCGCATCGGCGCTCAGGGTCCAGTTTCCCGGCGTCAGGTTCATGGCCGGGAACATGGCCAAACAGAAGCGCAGCCGCGGGGAGCGAAGTGCGGGTGTCACACCGGAAGTCACCCGGCCGGACACGGCACCCGATTCCGCCGCCACGCCTTGGGAAGTCGGCAGCCAGCACTGGGAGGCCGGGCGGAGATGGGCTCGTTTGCGAGGGGACGCCTGAGGTCGGCAGCGAGGCCGCCTCCCAACCGGATCGCATCGGTACGGCTCCGGCGGTAGGATCCATTCCATGCGGGCCGAACGGGAAGCGGTCGAGGGGGCATTGCTCTGTGCTGTGGTCGGGGATGCCCTCGGCGTGCCGGTCGAGTTCAATGGTCGCCTGGCGCTGGCGCGGGACCCGGTGACGTCCATGCGGGGTGGTGGCACCTGGGGGCAGCCGGCCGGTACCTGGTCCGACGACTCGTCGCTGCTGCTGTGTACCGCGGAGAGTCTGCTGCGCGGATTTGACACCGAAGACCTCGGGCGTCGTTTTGTAGGGTGGCGCCGTGCGGAGCACTGGACCCCCTGGGGCCGGGTTTTCGATATTGGAGGCGCAACCTCCGAGGCTTTGACACGGATTGCGGAGGGCATCGCGGCAGAGCAGGCGGGCGGATCCACGGAGCGATCCAATGGGAATGGATCGCTGATGCGCATCCTGCCGGTGGCGCTGCATGCCGCCACACTGCCGGTGCCGGAGATGCTGGATCGGATCCACCGGGCCTCGGCAATCACGCACCGGCATCCGCGATCCTGCATGGCCTGCGGCCTGCTCGCCCTGGTGGTCCGGCGCCTCCTGCGGGGAGATCCACCCGATGCGGCCTGGGCGGATGCCAAGACCAAGTTCACCCGCTGGTACGGTTTGGCCCCCTGGACTGCGGAGTGGCCGCAGTTTTCCCCGTGGCTCTCCGCCGATCTGGCGGGCCTGGCGGAGTCCGGGATCGCATCGCAGGGCTATGTGATGGACACCTTGACGGCGAGCCTTTGGTGTCTGCTGACCAGCCAAAGCTACCCGGATGCCGTGCTGAAGGCGGTGAACCTGGGCGGCGACACCGACACCACGGGCTGCGTGACCGGCGGTCTGGCTGGACTCTGGTATGGATCAGAGGCCATTCCCTCCGAATGGATCGTAGCACTGGCCCGAACGGAGGAGGTCCGTTCACTCATCCGGACTTTTGCCCGCATGCTTTTTGAGTAAGCCGAGTGGAGTGGACATTCGACGCCGGCAGGGACAGGCAGAGCGACGCAGGCAGGGACAGGACATTCATCGTCAGGAACACCTCCCATCTGGGCGTGAAAGTTTGAGGCCGTGAGACAGGAGGCAGAGGGACAGGACAAGACAGGAGGCAGAGGGACAGGACAAGACAGGAGGCAGAGGGACAGGACAGCTATTTGAGACAGAGGGACAGGACGGCTATTCGCGGGACGGCTATTCGCGTGTGCTCAGGTGGGTTTCTTCTGGAGAGCGCCTGCACTCCCCAACAAGTGGGTATCGTTCCGGGTTTGGATCGGTCGGCCGAGGTTCCGTGGGCCTGGGCTTGGCCCTCATCAGGGCCTCCAGGTTCCAAGGGGGTCAGCGGCGACCTGGTGGGCTCCCGAGTTTGTGCTTCCACTGCGATTTTGGGTCACAGCGATTGCCACATCGCGGACCGTCCAATCCTTGGGCTCACCCAAAGACCTGATGGCGCAGGTCCCGGATCACACACAAATCGTGCGCCAACCCCTGCATCGGTCGGGCCCCGTCGGTCCGTTGCGGACCCCACCGCGTCCGCAACGCCTCGAATACCCCCTCCACATACGCCTGCGTCCCCAATACAGCCCCATCGGCAAAGTACCGTACCCGCAATCGCAGGTATTCCGGCAGCGACACTTTCCCCCGCGCGGCCAACACCGCCAGGACCGCTTCCCGCGAAAACCCCTTCCGCGCCGATCCCCCGTCTGGAGCCGTCCCCTCCCGCTCCTCCCCCTGTCCAAAGAGCCACATCCGGTACGTCGCCAGCGCTCCCGCAGTATCCTGGGCCACCTCCGGCCGCCGCTGGCCCATCGCGATCACCGTGGCAATGCCTTCCCGCGCGGTGGCATCCCCTGCGGCTGCCGCCCCATAACCGCACCAGCGGTACTCCTTGGGGTCCTCCACCACGCCGGCTCGCAGCGGGTTCAGATCAATATACGCCGCCATTGTGGACAGCGGATCTCCCGCTCCTTCCACCAGCACACTCTTGAAGCGCTCCTCCCACAACACCCCCTGGCGTCCCACCCGCCGATTGAACCACTGGGTAAAGCGCTGCTTGAGCCGCTGCAGGTACCCGCTGATGTCCCACATGGTGGCGCAGATCCGGTCCAGGAACGCCCGTTCGCCAGCGGCATCTCCTGCGGTCCGGAGGGCGTCAAGCCGCTGGAGGAAGCGCCTGGGGGTCATCGCCGATCCGGACAGGGTCTCGATGCGGGCGAGCACCTCTTCGGCCGTCAGCGGTTGAAGCGGCCGGACCGGGACCTCGACCAGGAGGTGGAAGTGGTTGGAGAGGATGCAATAGGTGAGCACTCGGACGCCGCAGAAGCGTTCGTACTCGCGGAGGAGGCGAACAAACTCTTCGCGCTCCTGGGGACCAAAGACAAAGTCGCGATTCACCACCCGCGACACGCAGTGGTAATGGGCGACGGGGAACGAGGCGGGAGCCTTCAGACGACGCTGGCGCATGGCGGCAGGATCGCCCGCCGTAGGCATCGTCCGCCATCGCCAGATCTACCGATAGGTGTCCTGTCCCTGTACCCATCCTATGCCGGAGGCTGGCGGAGTCATCCCGTGCTTTGGCATGGCATGTGCACCCCAGGTTCCGACATGCATGAGTGGGTGACGTCACCCAAGGGTTGGCCGAGGTCAGCCCCGGATGGTCCGCCGGACTGGTGTACCCCTGCCGGCGGGCCATCTGACTGACGCGCGCCGACCGTCGGCGCGGCACGCTGTCGGTGGTTGTGAACATTCGGATGTGTTCATGGATGGAGCACACCCACCGTTGCGGTGGTTGCTCAATTTGCCGGGATACCCATGACACGGATCGAATCCCATGAGGCCTTTGCTGAACTCTGGGCAAGCCTTGGGGACATTGGCGCCGGACCAACGGATGCATCCGGGGTCCTGTCGCCGTCGGCGTGGGCAGCTTCGTCGAGCCGCCCGATCCAAATCGCCCCGCCTCAAGTCCGATTCGCCCTCGCCCGGACATCCGGGTGGCGGTCCACGGTCCACCACAATTTGCCTCGGCTCCCTCGGCTGACAGTTTGTTGCGTGCTTCGAGACAAGGACCTGATCCGCTGGATTCTCCAGCAGGCCCGCGCCGCGCCGCCGATTCTCCGCGGGCCGCGCGGGGTGCGGGTGCCACCGGCGCCCGGTGTTTCCCTGCCGGAGATGCACGAACATGTTCGACTGCTGGAGGAGGGCGGCTACATCGAGGCGATCATCGCTTCGAACGGGAAGTTCTTCCTGATACGCCGGCTGACGTCGGCAGGTCATGATTTCGTCGAGGCGGCCGACGACGATCAGGTGTGGAATGCGGCCAAGGGCATTGCTGGAAACGCGCCGCTGAATGTTTTCGGCCAGGTGTTGAGAACGCTGTGTGAAGAGGCCTTCAAGCGCCGGGTCGGATCGGGGCAGGGGGCTGAAACAGAGATTCCGTCAACTCCGGCGCATCAGACATTGGATGCGCCTGGGCCATGGGCCGCCCAGGCGGTCCAAGCGGCCCAAGAGGGCGGTCAGCGTCACCCGGCGACGCGGGAGGTGACAGGCGGCAAACCGTTCGCCGGCGGCGTCATCGAGGGATCGTGGCGAACCCCGGGGCGTCCGCTGTGGCAGACGCACGACAGGACACCACCGGCGGTGGGACGGGATTGATCAGTCCGTGAGGATGTCGGGCGGCGGCCAGAGGACGATGCCGGGTTCGCGGATCGTGGTCTTGAACCAGAGAAAGGCCCCGCCACTGATCTGCTCCAGGAAAAGAGTCGCATCCGTGGTCGCGGCCAGGTTGGTGATCGTCGCTGTGACGGTTTTGGTGGTGTTCGCCGGCACGGTCACGGTGCTGGGTCCCACCAGGGAGCCGCTGCCGGTGATGAACCGGAAGGATGCGGGACTGAAGACCGCACGCAGGGTCCACGAAAAGACGAAGGTGCCAACGCCGGAGAATCCGTAGGGCTCCGCCTTGAAGCGGGTGAGGATCAGCCCCGGTTTCCCGTCCTCCCAGGAGGCAAAACCGGTGGGAAACAAGGAGCTTTCCTGGCTGTCAAGCTGGGTTGGCCTCAGCAGTTGCAGGCTTGTCCCTGGCCTGCCGATGGTGCGAACCGGGCTCAGCGTCTCAAACGGCAATGGCCATCGAATTCGTGCCCCGCGACTTTTGGGTACGTCCGACGCGGCAATCTCCCGAGCCCATTCGGCAGGGCTCAAGGATGGCTCATGGGAGATCCGGCCCTTGGGGGCACGCGGTGGACGGGTGAGGGCACGGAGGGCGGCAGCGGATGTCTGACTTTTGGGCTCCTTCATCACCGCAGGTCGTACTCCGAATGCCGTGGGTTCAACAAGGCTGGACTTGATGAGGTGGTCATTGACCAACCGTGCGGCATGGGCTGCCATGTCCGAGCCAGTGGGCCTGCCTTCCCATGAACCCGTCCATCCTTTGCTCCGCTGCGATTGCAGGGATTCTTTGCGGCTGCGTCGTCCCAAAGCCGCAAGGGCGGCCCGGCGCCGAGGCCGCAGTACGTCCCTCCCCGGAGATGGCGCTGTTTCCGCCGCCCTCACTGCCCCGGTCCCTGCTCGATCCCGTGGACACCCGGCCGGTCGTTAGCGCGTCCTTCCCGCTGGAGCAGGCCGTCCTCCAGGTGGTGATCGTTTCTCCTCCGCCTCCCCGGATCGTGTCTGAACCCGCCGTGTCCCTGTCCCCGCAGGCCGGATTCCGGCCGGAGTATCTGATAGACACCCGCCATCCGCTGGAGGTGGACATGGATGAGGCGGCGGGAAGCGACTAACGGCCAATCCATGAAGCCCAGGAACCCCAAAACGAACTCACGGCAAGGCCGGGAACGCCGTCGGGAGAAGCCCGTCGGTGTGGGCGAGTTGGCGGGCCACGTCTTCGATTCAGCGCCGGGGCGGCAGGAGCTCTGCCGGGAAGAATCCGAGCCCAAGGAATTGGGTTTTTTGCAGTTGTGCATGGAGCGCCGTTTTCATCGGATTGTTCAGGAGAAGTTCGAGGAGCTTTCGGGGCTTCAGCCGCATGACTACTGGTCGCACTCGGATGCTGGCGGAGCGCCCAAGATGGAGCCGGAAGAAAACCGGGCGAAGTACGCTTACGACCATGGTGCCCGGCATATGGGTTGGTCTGCCCATGGCGACGGATGCGGCGGCTTCAAACCGCCGTTTCATCCCCATGAGGCGGGCGACGACGAAATCCGGACGGCGCTCCTCGCCACCCTCATGAAGAAGGTCTTTCTGTATCCGGAGGCCAGTCACTACGCGATTTTCGCCACCAAGGATGCGCAGGGGAATGCCTCGGTCTGGTGGCGCGGCCCGGTTCGGCAGGACGGGTGAGGACGGGGCTTGAACCCGCATCACCCGTTTGCAGTTCCCGGTGGAGATCCGCTTGCACACGCGGTGGCCCGGTCGTGTCCCGCAGAATTTACGCGGGAGCTGGAATATCCGCAGGCACCCCTCCGTCGGTCCATGCGCCGGCCCCGTCCGGGTTCCACCATGCATCGTCTCCCCATCCTGCTCTGCCTGCTTCTGACACCTCTGGCGCTGCGCGCCCACCAGAATACCTCTGAGGACGGGCTCCTGACGCACTTCGCGGCGGGGGCGAAGCCCATTCAGGCCCAACGCTGGCCGGACCTCACCGGGGCCGCCACCGCCGAGGTGGTGGGTACCCCGGCGGTGACCCAGGTGGGACCGTCCCAGGCGCTGGTGCTGGACGGCTTCACCCAGTACCTGGTGGTGGCCACCAATGCCGCGGCAGCTCCGATCCTGCCCAAGAAGGATCTCTCGGTGGCCGCCTGGGTGATGCTCTCCGAAACCCTCCCCGACGGCGGCATCACGGGGTTCGTCCAGGACAACGGGAATTTCGAGAAGGGCTGGCTGCTGGGGTACAACCGCCGGTCATTCACCTTTCGCCTGGCGTCCACGGGGGCCGACGATGGCGACGGCGTGCTGTCCACCGTGACCGGCAAGACCCCGATCGAACCTGGCCGCTGGCATTACGTGGTGGGCACCTATGACGGGGCCACCCTGCGGCTCTATGTGGACGGCAAGCCCGATGGGGAATCCACGGTGCAGTCGGGCCCGATCCTGTATCCGGACAAGGGACGCTACGGCATCGGGGCCTACCTGGACGACGATGAGGTCCGGCCCATGGAGGGCGGCCTCTTCGAGGTGAAAACCTACCGCCGGGCCCTGGCGGCGTCCGAGATTGCGGCAGTGGCGGCGCGCAACGAGGGACTGCTGGCCTGGCGTTCGCCGGTAAACCGGGACTTTCAGTTCCTGGTCCCGCCCTATCTCCAGTTCGCCACCTCCAACTCCATCACCCTCATGGCGGAGACCGAGCGTCCGGCGCTCATGACCGTGGAGTACGGTGAGCGGCAGCCGCTGAAGCAGCGGATCTCCAGTACCGAGCCAAAGACCCTCCAGACGGTGACCCTCACCGGACTCAAGCCATTCACCCAGTACTTCTACCGGGTCACCAGCACCGACGCCTCGAATCATGTGGCCCGAAGCGAGATCACTTCGTTCCAGACCCTGCCGGGGTCCGAGCAGGCCTGGGCGTTCGGCATCATCGGCGACACCCAGCGCAATCCCGACATCACCCGCCGCTGCGCCGAGGGCATCTTCGCCCTGCGACCCAACATGCTCATCCACTGCGGCGACGTGGTGGATGACGGGTACGCCAAACAGCAGTGGGTCTTTGACCTGCTAGTGCCAAGCAGCCGGCTTTTTTCGCAGGTCCCGGTGTTCCCGGTGATCGGCAACCACGAGAAGAACTCCCACTGGTACTACGACTACTTCCACCTGCCCGATCCCGAGTACTTCTACACCTTCACCTGCGGCAATGCGCAGTTCTTCATGATTGATTCCAACAAGGACTGCAGCCCCGGCAGCGACCAGCACCGCCGTTTGGAGCAGGCATTGGCGGCGTCCAAGGCCACCTGGAAGTTTACCGCGCACCACCATCCGTGCTTCAGCTCCGACGAGGACGACTACGGCGACCACCTGAAGGGGCGTCCGGACGAGCCCTTCGACTGGGGCGACACCAACGCCCGGAAGCTGGTGCCGCTTTACGAGAAACACGGTGTGGACATCGCCTTTGCCGGGCACATCCACAGCTACGAACGCACCTGGCCCATCCTGGAAATGCGGATCAACCAGAAGAAGGGGGTGCGCTACATCGTGTCCGGCGGCGGGGGAGGCCACCTGGAATCGGCCGCCCCGCAGCGCTCCTGGTTCAGCATCCATGTGCAGCGCGGCTACCACTATGGCTTCGCCTCGGTCTTCGACCGGACCATCCAGTTCAAGGCCTACGACGTGGACGGTCGCCTGTTCGACACCTTCGAGCTCACCAAACCGGCGGATCGGTGACACGGCAGCCAAACCCCGGGCTTCGGTGGGCGCTGGTCCTGAGCGCCCTTGCCCTGGCCGTCCTTCTCGTGAACCGACGGTTCCGCCCCGGGCTGCCCACGTTGTCCGTCGCCGGTGCCGTGGCTCAGGCACCACAACCCCTGGCAGGGACACATTGGCCGATCCAATCCGGGTTCCTCGGGCCGGATGGCAGCCTGTGGCACTGGGGGCAAGATGACTACGGCATCCTGGGGACCAATGACTCCTGTCACCGGGTCCCCCGACGACTCGACGTGGTTGGCGACTGGAAGGTCGTGGGGTGTGAGGGGGACCAGTTCGTGGGACTTCGCCGGGACGGCAGTGTCTGGGGATGGAATGGCAGCCTTCGAGGTCACCACCGGGTCGCCCAACTGCCCAGCCGCGTCCCGGAACAAATCGCACCCGGGACCAACTGGTCGCAGGTTTGTTCGGGAAGCAGCCGATTCTTCTTACTGCGGGAGGATGGAGTCCTGTTTGGCCTCGGGGACAATCGCCACGGCGCGCTGGGAGACGGTACGCTGCAGCAACGGTCCACTGTGGTTGCGGTGACCCCGGGGCACCGTTGGCGCACGGTGGCGGCCGGGGCGTGGACCGCGGCGGGCATCCGAACCGATGGCACCCTGTGGGGCTGGGGTGAGCCGCTGGGATCCGTTCCGGTTCAGATTGGAGGGGCAACCAATTGGGTGGAGGTGCAGGCGGCCGGCTACCTCCACACAGCGCGGAACGCTGCGGGTGAGGTCGTTGTGTGGGGCGCCAATGCCAACCACGTGGCCGCAGGGGCGACGACGTCTCCGCTCGATCGGCTCACAGTGCTTCCGGACTCGGGGCGGTGGCAGACGGTGTGGCCGTGCGACATCGCCATGCTCGCGCGGGACACCAACGGTCTCTACTGGTGCTGGGGCCTCGGACTTCATGTGCCGGGCAACTCTCCCAAGGATGCGCTCCTTCCACGTCCCCTGACCGTTCCGGCAGCCATCACCGCCGTGTGGCCGTTGAGCGCCGACACCCTCGCCGGGTGGAGTCCCGATGGGAGGTTGTGGACTCAAGGGACGATTCTGGGTGCCGAGTGCGATGTTCCGCCATCCGAGCTTCGGAAGATGAAACTGGCGCGTTGGCTTCTGAAGGCCGGACTGCGTGTCCCCCGGCTTGCTGATTGGGCGGAAATCCAGACCCATTCAGCGGAGTTCATCCCCGTGGCGCGATTCCGTTCCCGCTGACGGGGCATGGATCAGTCGGTCTGCAGTTCCCGGTGGGCGCGATACGCCGCCGGTTTCTTGGGCGGGGTCTTCGGGACGTCCACGACGGCATCCGGACCTCTTCGCTCGAACCCTCGGGCCGTCCGGAGCCGGGACCAAACTGCATGGTGCTGACCCGCCCGGGATTCAGGGACACTGGAACACGCCGCCCAGCGCCCGGGAATAATGGACCGGCTCGGAAAGCCATCGCTTCTGAACGTAAACCAGTGGCCGATCAAGCTGGCCCCACCAGGTGCTGGACAGCCCGGGATCGCTCTCGCCGGCGAAGGGGGGGAGGAATGGTGCGTCGCCGTGTCGAGGCCCAAGCCGAGGTGAAGCTGCCGCAGGTTGCTTTTGCAGACCGCATTCCTGGCCGTGTACTTGGCCTTTGCCAGTGCGGGCAGCAGCAGGGCGGCCAGCACCACCACGACGGCCACGACCACCAGCAGTTCGATCGACTTGAAGGCTTTCCGTCTCATGGCGCGCAAACCGCGGGCAGCCTGGAATCGCTGTCAGACAAATGGTCGCCGCGGTCAGCCATCAAGCGATGGTCGATTGCGTTGGCCGTCCGCAAGTCGGGCCTTGTCCCGGGGGCTTTGCCGCGATAAGGGCATGGGCATGCTTCACTCGCTGGGTCGTGCCGCAGGGTGCTGGGTCATGCTGTTGACCGTAGGTGCCGGGCTCCGCCTCCCAGCCGCCGAAACGGCGGTTTCCTGGTATCGGGACGTCACGCCGATCTTCAAGCGGGCGTGCAATGGGTGCCACAATCCGAACAAGCTGAAGGGGGAGGTGGACACCTCCAGCTACGCGGGCTTTTTGAAGCCCGGGAAGCATGGGCCGAACTGGATCGCGGGCGACGCGGAGAAGTCGCTGGTGTTGGAACAGGTCCGGGGCGCGGAGCCCGACATGCCCAAGGAGGGCGATCCGCTGACGGAGGCGGAGGTGGCGCTGATTGCGCGATGGATCCGGGAAGGGGCGAAGGACGACACGCCTGCGGATGCCGGTCCCCGGCGCCCCTCCTCGCCGCCCGCCTATGCCACGCCTCCGGTGACGACGGCGCTGGCGGTGTCGCCGGATGGCCGGTGGCTGGCGGCCTCCGGATACCATGAGGTGTTCCTCATGGATGCCGCGTCATTGGAGACCCGGGAGCGGCTTCTGGGGGATTCGCCGCGGCTGGAGGCGCTTTCATTTTCTCCCGACTCCCGGCGCCTCGCGGTGTCGGGCGGGGCGCCGGCGCAGTTTGGAGAGATCCAGGTCTGGGAGACCGGCACGAACCGTCTGGAACACGCCTGGCGGCTCACCGGGGACTCGCTGTTCGGCATCTCCTGGTCGCCGGATGGCGCCCGGCTGGCCTTCGGGGGCGCGGACAAGAGCGTGCGGGTGATCGAGGCCGGCGACGGTCGCGAGGTGATGAAGTTCGACAACCACAGCGACTGGGTGCTGCGCACGGCGTGGGTGTCGGATGGACGGCGCCTGCTCAGCGCCAGCCGCGACCGGGCGCTAAAGCTGATCCAGGTGCCCGACGGTCAGTTCATTGACGACATCAACAAGCTGCTGGAGCCGGCGATCTCGATGACGCGGCATCCGAAGGAGGAATGGGCGGTGTACGGCGGCGCCGACGGCGGACTTCGCGTGTATCGCGCCAAGGAGAACCAGGAGCGGACCGCGGGGAACAACGACGTGAACCTGGTGCGGGAGTTCGAGCGCCAGCCGGGAGCGGTGTCCGCGGTGGCCTTCAGTCCCGACGGCACGCTGCTCGCCGCCGGAGGGGTGGGGGGCGAGGTCCGGGTTTACAAGACCGCCGATGGCGCGCGCGCGGCGACGCTGTCCGGACACGACGGCGCGGTGTTTGCCATCGCCTTCTCAGCCGATGGCCACGGCGTGATCACCGGCGGATTTGACGGACTGCTGCGGCGCTTTGATCCGGTGACCGGCGCACTGCAGGCGGTGTGGATACCCGTGGCCCTGACCGGCAAACCGGGTGTGGTGCAGCGATAGCGCCGCGGGTCCGGGATTCAACCCCGTCACCCTCGCGGTCCGGATCACGCCGACAGGCCACCAAGGAACCGGCGGTGCTGGGTGAACACCGGCCGCAGTGCCCGGCTGGTGGCGTCCTGGAGGGCCTGCAGCTCGGCGTAGCGGGCCGCCGCGCGGGCATCGGGTCGGGCGGTTTCGCGGGCATTGACGCGGACAAAGGCGTCGGTGATCTGCTCGATGGTGATCTGCTCCCCCTGTTCCCGCCGCCAGCACCACAGGGCCTGGAGGGCGGCGCCGAAGGCGGCGCCTTCGGCCACCTGGAGGGTCACCACCTCGGTGTTGAAGATGTCGGCCATGATCTGGCGCCACAGCTTCGAGCGGGCGCCTCCTCCGGTGGCGCGCACCTGGGTCGCGCGGACTCCCAGGGCCGCGAGCCGCTGCAGGCCGTAGTTCATGCCCAGGGTCACCCCTTCCATGGCGGCGCGGGCGAAATGGGCCGCGGTGAAGGTCGCGGGGCGCACGCCGAGGAACGCTCCGGTGCCGTCCGGCACGTTCGGCGTCCGCTCTCCCTCCAGATAGGGCAGCAGGAGCAGGCCGTCGGATCCCGGCGGCGCCTGGGCCGCCGCACGCTCGAAGGCCGCGTGATCCAGTCCGAAATCCCGCCGCACCATTTCCGTCGCCACGGTGACGTTCATGGTGCAGAGCAGGGGGAGCCACCGGTTGGTGGAGTCGCAGAACGCGGCGATCTCGCCGTCGGGATCCACCACCGGCCGGGACGCGCAGGCATAGATGGTGCCGCTGGTCCCGAAGCTGGCGGTGACCACGCCCTCGCGGGTGTTCCCGGTGCCGATCGCGCCCATCATGTTGTCCCCGCCGCCGGCGCTGACCAGCACCCCGGGGGACAGGCCCAGTTCGCGGGCGGTTTCCGGGGTGAGTTGGCCGGCCGGACAGTCGCTGGGCGACAGGTCGGGCAGCGCGGCGGCCAGATCGGCATCAATGGCCGCCAGCGCCTCCGGACACCACCGCCGTCGCCGGACATCCAGCAGCGCGGTGCCGGAAGCGTCGCCGTACTCCATGAACCGCGCCCCGGTCAGCCAGAAGTTCAGGTAGTCGTGCGGCAGCAACACGGTCGCCAGCTTCCGAAAGTGCTCCGGCTCGTGCTTCTTCAGCCAGAGGATCTTCCCGGCGGTGAACCCGGGCACCACGGCATTGCCCAGCCGCTTCAGGGTCTGCCGGGGACCGCCGAGCGCCGCCGTGATTTCGGCGCACTCGGCAGCAGTCGTGGTGTCGCACCAGAGCTTGGCCGGACGCAGCACCTCCCCGTCGCGGTCCAGGGGCACGAAGCCGTGCTGCTGTCCGCTCACGCCCATCGCCACCACCTCGCCGGCGCGGGCCTTGGCCGCCCGGAGCGCGGCCTTGCAGGCCTTGATGGTCGCCGTGCGCCAGGTCTGCGGATGCTGCTCCTTGGCGCCCGGGGCGAGGCCGCTGATCAGCCCGTAATGTGCGCTGCCCTCGCCGACCACGCGTCCGGTGCGGGCATCCACCACCAGCGCCTTGGTGGACTGGGTGCCGGAATCAATGCCGAGGATGAGGGTGCGCGTGGCCATGCGACGAGCCTGCCGGAGGTGGGCTCCCGAGATCAATGGGGGCGTGGAGCGGTTCGGTCCACGCCTGGCAGCGGGGGCAGAAGAAGGTGCTTCGGGAGGCCTGGACGATCCGCCGGATGGGCGTGCCACAGGCCGTGCACGGTTTACCGGCCCGGTCATAGACCTGGAACGGCGGGGCCTCGACATGGGAGGGGGCATTGCCGTGGTAGAAGAGGGATTCCCGTCCGGGTACGGTTTCCAGAGCGTGCGGCTCGGTGCGGCGGATGGCTTCCATCAGCACCTTCCGGATCGCCGTCCGGAGACGGTGGCATTCGTCGGGCGTCAGACTTCCTGCCGAACGCTCCGGGGCGATCCGCGCCCTGAAAAGCGCTTCACTCGCGTAGATGTTTCCGATGCCGGCCACCACGCCGGGGTCCATCAGACAGACCTTGACGGCCCGACGTGAACCCCGCAGGGCGGTGGAGAGCGCCCCGGCGGGAAAGGCATCGGAGAGGGGCTCCGGCCCCAGAGGGTCCAGAACCGAGAGATCGGTGTGGAGGCGTCCGAAGCGGCGCGCATCCTCGAAGACCAGGCGCTCTGTCCCGAGATCCAGGTCCGCCACGGTGTGCCGGGGCAGGGGAAGGTTTGCCGACTGGACGAAAAGCCTCCCCGTCATCCCAAGGTGAGCCAGCAGGCAGGCGGCGGATCCCCGGGATCCTGGGGCGAGGTCAAGCCGCAGGAATTTGGCGCGTCGCCGGACCCCGGCAATGACGGCACCGCGAAGGCTGTTCCGGAAGGGCTCCGGAGGGAGCGGGCGGATGGTCCGGAGGCAGTGGATTTCAACCGCGCGGATTTGGAGTCCGGTCACCCTCGGCGCCAGGTACCGGGCAAAGCCCTCCACTTCGGGCAACTCGGGCACGACGGGCGTTTGGCGTCTGGCGAGGCGGCCCGAGTGGGGCCGGACCTGAGGGTCACTTCTTGGCCTGCTTCTTCACTTCCTCGTCGAGCTTCTTCAGGTACTTCTTGGTGTCCTTGTTGAAGTCCTTGAGGCAGCTCTTGCAGCACAGCTTGATGGTCTGGCCATCCACCGCCATCTCGTAGGGCGTCATGCCGCTGCCCTCAAACTTCTCGTCGGAGATGAGGCAGAAATCGAGCGGATAGGGCTTGGCCTTGGCCGCCTTGGCGTCTTCGGCAGCGGTCAGGGCGACGCCGGAGACGGCGGTCAGGACGAGGAGGAACTGTTGGAGTTTCATGGCGATCAATGACGGGCTCCGGTGTGGCGTATTCACACCGCAACCGCAGCGTACGTCGCCGACGACTCCCTGACAATGTCGCATGGGCTGTTGGTCGGGATGGGCTTCCGCACGAACCCAATTTTGCCGCAGGGCGCATGGCTTCCCAGCGGGGAGAGCCTCACACCGAGGGCGCAAAGGACACAAAGGGCCGAGCCCGAATGGGGAGGAACCGCGCTCATGGCCGGTCTCGCGACCTCGCCTCCCACGTAGGCGACGACGTCAGGAGACGCTGGCTCCACCCGCACGGGGGATCTCCTCGCGCTCCGGGCGACAGCCCACCGCAGCGGAGAGGACGTCCTGAGGCTGCACCTTCCATTGTGTGCATTGCGCCCTTCGTGTGAGCCCTCTCCGGGTGCGGCGTCTGAAGAGGCAGGGCGCCCGGACCGTCGGTTCCCGGGTGAACAGGCAAATGCTGCGGACAATCCCGCGCGTGTGGCGTAGGCTCCTTTCAGTGAATCCGGTCCGGTGGATGGCGGGGATGCTGGTGGGGATGGCGGCCTGCGGGGCGCTGTCCGCAGCCGACCGCGTGGACTTCAACTTCGAGGTGAGGCCGCTGCTCTCCGACCGGTGCTTCTTCTGCCACGGGCCGGACGAAAAGGCGCGCAAGGCCAAGCTGCGGCTGGATCAGCGTGACGGGGTGTTCGAGGCGCGGAAGGAGGGCCGCCGGGTGGTGGTGCCCGGCGATCCCGGGCAGTCGGAGTTGGTCCGCCGGCTCCTTTCCACGGATGCCGACGAGGTGATGCCGCCGCCCGAGTCGCATCTCGAACTAACCGCCGCCGAGAAGGACCTGCTCCGGCGCTGGGTGGAGCAGGGCGCCCCCTGGAGCGATCACTGGGCCTTCACGCCGGTCCGGCGCCCGGTGCTGCCGGTGGTGACGAACACCGCGTGGGGAGCCCAGCCCGTGGACCGCTTTGTGCTGGCCCGGCTGGAACGGGCGGGACTGACACCCAGCCGTCCGTCCGGTCGCGAACGGCTGCTGCGGCGGGTGACCCTGGATCTGACCGGCCTGCCCCCAACGCCGTCCGAGGTCGCGGCCTTCCTGGCCGATGGCTCCCCCAATGCGTATGAGGTCGTGGTGGACCGTCTGCTGCGATCCCCGGCGTATGGAGAGCGCCTGGCCGCGGACTGGCTCGACCTGGCCCGATACGCCGACACCTACGGGTATCAGGCCGACGTGGAGCGGGACCTCTCGCCGTGGCGGGACTGGGTGGTGGACGCTTTCAACCGCAACCTGCCCTACGACCAGTTCATCACCTGGCAGATTGCCGGCGACCTGCTGCCCGGGGCCACCGACGAGCAGATCCTGGCCACCGCC
>JAFLEG010000169.1 GCA_017302195.1 Verrucomicrobiota bacterium | reverse complement strand
CCCATTCGCGCCGCATCCGCTCATCCATGCGAGGACTGAGCTGTTGATACTTGGCTCGCACCTGCTCGATACAATGGTCAGGACTGATGACTCCAGATCAGCCCACTTCTCTCATCCGATGTCAATACATTTGCTCAAGTTATTCTTTCGCTCGCCCAAAGACGCCTAGATCCCCCGTCGAACCCGATCTAGACGAGGCAGGCGGATACCTGGTGCGGCGGTTGGTCCAGGACGTGGTACTCTCCACCGCCGACGCTGTGGTGAACAGTTTTCAGAATGAAGGGGAACAGTGCCTTGCGAACGTCAGCTCCTCCCCTTTTGGCCCGCCCGGGGAGCTTTGCGCGGCGACACCAACGCACGAGCCCCAAGTATACCAACTCCCGCCGGAGCTTGCGACGGAGACGGTGGTTCGGATTTTACCCGGCGAGAAGCCCGGGTGTGAGGTCCAAGAGGTGGACCACCCAGAGCGGCGGCATCACGTCGTCCTGCACCTCCTGAAAACACTGGGGATCCCGCACGGGAGCCCCAATCGGATCTGGCATGTCACCGGGGAGGATCACTGCGCCTGGGACCCGAAAACCTCGGTGCGCTTCGCGGAAATCTAGAAGTGATTGTTCAATGTCGACGCCGCATTCAAATTCTGATGAAATCCGGTCTAGCATGGAATCTTCGAACCGACCGTCCTCGGACTCCAAATCATCGTTCGACCACCTCCGCCATGTCCACATGGTGCTCTTGCTGATCGCCGGTTCACTACTATTCTTCTCATTACGTAGTACTCAGATCGAGGAGGCCAAACGAGACGTCGCCGCAATTAATGAAATTGTCGCGGGTTGGGAAGAAGACTTTCTGGACTCGGCCATTCGGAAACGCATTCGAGTTGCTGAACCATTGTATGTGCCAATGGGACATTCTGCAATTCCACTCAAGGAGGTTCACCACTTTTCACAACTTGATATCGCGGACCAATACAGACTCGTCGCCGGAAGCTCAACTTCGGGCTCTAGTCTTATTCCACAAACCAACAAGGTAATTATTCGGAAACCGGAAAGCCTGCCAGAGTTTCGTAGCACGTGGAATTCCCTTGGAGACAAGCTGTCATATCTACACATAATGGATGTATCAGATTTTGCGTTTTCAATTTACGATTCCGGGCGCGACAGAGGTGTCGGCGATCTCCACATAATCAAACACGTGCCTGCAGTAGCAATTTTCGATCCCCAATCAGCAGCATTAAAAACTATCTCCATATACAGTGGATCAATCGAACCCATCGACAAAGCACTACTTAAGATCCCGCTCGGCCCTCCTGTCCCACGCGGCCAGGGCTTTGGGATTAGTGGCGGGCCGCTTCCAGGCGAACAGTTCGCAATCTCCGGAGGAGATGTGAATGGGTACTCAGTCATTTATCAGAATGCCTTTCGAAAACTAGATACTCACATGATTCGATTCACACAGACTCCTGTTACGATAGACTTTCAGGCGACACCGGAGAATTGGAGACTGCTGACAAACAGATTTCCATATGTGGAATCCCTCACCGAGTATTATACTACAGCTCGCGGAGATTATTCTTCAATAATTCCGAGAACTGAATTGCCAGGTATTAACACAAACGCTCTTTTAAAAGAGTTCGAAGACGCATTTCCAATGGCCGCACAACTTGACGATAAGTATTTTGACATGAGCTGGGAGGCCTTGAAGCGTCACGCGAGGCAGGACTCGGCATCAAATTCAACAAGGCAGATTAGCATCCTCGGAATTGAAATCGATGAAAGGAGATTTTGCATAATGGGGTCGGTAATGCTGATTTCTGCCCAATGCTATCTATGTTTGGTTCTAATCTGCACAAAGGCTCGGGTGCAATTGTTACCCCGAAGTGAATCACCCTTGGTAATTATTCATCCTGAGCTACTATGCATCCTGTTTTCTATATTCTCGGTCCTGATACTTCCGGTAGTTGCGGTTAGCATCGCTTGCTTCCGCGCCAACCAGCCGTCGTTAGCTTTCCTGCTAGTCATCCTCTCTCTGTTTCCAGCATGTAAAAGCATCGGCTGTCTAGTTGACGTTTGGCATCGCCAGCCAACCTAGGAACTCACAGCGCGGGGTTAGCCAGTGGGGGCCTCTGGGCTTGATGGAGCCGCTGAGGTTGAGCCAGAACGCACTGGCAAAGGCAGTTGATGTGACACCGATGCGAATCAGCCAGATCGTCCGGGTCGAACGGGCGGACACCGCGCTGCGGCTTTCCCGATGCTTGGGAACCCGGGCGGAGTGGTGGCTGGATCTCCAGTCGCACCATGACCTGCAGATTGCCGCGGATGATCTGGAGGAGTCCATCGCCCGAACGGTCAAACGCTGCGCGCTGAAACCGCTTCCAGAGCCAGCCGCAGCCTGACTCACTTCGAGGGGATTTGTTCAGGCTGACCCCCTGCCGTTCCGCCAGAAGGCGCAGTCGCTGGTGCTTCGCGTCAGGGATTCGGATGGATCAGGCTTCCACCATCCTGCCATTGCATTCGCACCCGCTTTCGGCAGCGTCCTCCCCGAACCCATGAAGCGCCCAGGCCGCCCGTCGCTGCTCTCGATGATTCTTGTCGTGTCGGGAGTTCACGCTGTCCTGGCGCAGCCCACGGTCACCTTCGACCTGCCACCGGGAGAAGTGATCTCGGGCGTCGGATTCCCGGTCCGGATCACCGTGCGCCAGCCGGACGGGTCTCCCGACGGGGAGTTCCGCGGCTCTCTACCACTCCGGGCCTATCAGAGAACGGATGCAGATCCGGTCATCTCCGAGATTGCCGAAGGGGGAGAGGTCATGGAGATCACCCATCCGGGCTCCCAAGCCCTCTCCCTGGAGGGCTGGCATCTGGAGGTCCTTCAGAGCGGTGAGCGTCCCGAACGGGTCGTGCGTCAGCGCATTCCGACCATGACGATTGCCCCCGGTGACACGCTGGTCTGGACCAGCCGGACCAATGGCCCGCTCCCGGAAAAACGGTTGACCGCCACGGAGGCACTGAATCCTCCATACCGCCCCGCCTTGGCATTCCGGCTCCGGGATCCCGGGGAGCGACTGGCGGATCAGGTGTGGACGGCGGCCGCTTCACGGCGAAGGATCACCGACCGCTGGTTCGGCCCACCGTTGAGCATCCCGGCCTCAGACCCCGGGGCTTGGGTCCGGCGTGGTGCTGCCAACAGATTCGGCCCCGGCGACTGGCGCTGGGAAGGCGGCTCCCCCGGAATCAAAAATCCTGGATTGTCGCTGCCGTGGACAGGTACCCGTACCGAAATTCCGATCGAACCTACGTCAGCCACCGTGGTGAATGGGGTTTGGAACGGAAGACTCACCGTGATTTCACCGGGTCCCGCGGCCTCACTCGCCTGCAGCCTGGATCTGACGACCTGGCAGGAGTCACCTTCGTTTTCACTGTTGGCTGCGCCCCGCGATCCGATCACAGGCGGAATACAGCGCCTGGAACTCGGTCTCGACACGGAGTCCGACGGCCCGGTGCTCGGCGAGGCGACACCCGGAACCCGCATCCTACGCATCACCGCCCGCGGGCACGTCGGCAGTTCGCTGACGGTTCGCCTGGCGAGCGACGCACCCGAAGAGATCGCCGTCCCAGCCTCGGTGGTCCTTTCGGAATCGCCGCCGTTCAGGGCGTTATTCGGCGCCACCAATGCCGACGATTCCCTCGCCGATGGCCGGAGTGTGGTCACGGTGACGGCGTTCGCTGAAGGCTTCGCGCCGGCGAGTCTGACCCTGTACAACGAGGACAACGAGTCCGGAGTCCTGTACCTGCAGGCGCCCACTACGGTCCTGGAGGCCAGCGGAGTTTCGGACCAACCCCTGCGCGTGGTCCTGCCCGGTCCGGCCACCCGTCCCGTCCAGATTCTGCTCTCGGCCGAGCCGCCATTGGAGATTCCCGAGCGCCTCCTGATCCCGGCCGGAGCCTCCGCTGGGGAGATTCCGCTTCGGGTGGGCGACGACCGCATCCTGAACCGACCCGGCCGCCGCGCACGGCTGGAGGCACGCATTCCCGGATGGCCGGCAGCCGAGGCCTGGGTGGCCATCACCGATGACGAGCAGGGCGGGGCCACCCTGGAATGGCCGCAACGACTGGTGGAAGGGAAACTGGTCTTCGGAAAGATCCAGCTCGCCCATTCCCGGGACCACGAATCGGAGCTCACGATCTCCTCGGACCACCCGCGCCTGCCGGCACCCATCCCCTTTCGGATTCCTGCCGGGGTCTCCGAAGCCCACTTCCCCCTGGCAGCTTCCGACAACCTGCTGACCGACGGCCCCTTCACCGTGACGCTGTGCGCCTCCCTGGATGGCGTCTTCCTCGAATGCAAGATGCTGTCCGGAGAAGACGATGACGTCCGGGGCATCACCCGTCTGCATGGCGAAACCCCCGACGCGGTCTTTAGCGGCGTGCCCTTCCCGTGGACTGTCGTGGCCATCAACAGCCACGACCGTGGCTGGGTCTCCTACACCAATCTGGTCACGCAGATCACCCTCCTCACCGATCCCGCACTGGCCACCTTTCGACCGGATCCGAACCCGATCCGCCTGGAGGACGGTCGCTTCGAGGGGGAGTTGACCCTCGATGGAGAGGCCTTGGGCGTCACTTTCGAGGCGGGCACCGGGGAGTTTCGTTCCCGGGTTGGCACGTTGGACCTGATCCGCGGGTTCTCGCTTCCCGGTCCATTTCTCGACCTGGCCCCGCTGCCGGGGACTGATCACCTGCTGCTGTCGGCCGGCAGCGGGAACCAGGCCACGGGTCTGCTGCAGGAAATCGACGGCCAAACCGGGGCGGGGGTGCGCGAACTACCACTCACGCACCCTGCGGTTCGTTTGGCGGTGTCCTCAGATGGATCGGTGGCATGGCTCGCCCTGGCCAATGGCACGCTGCAGCGGGTGGATTTGCAGGAATGGCGGGTGACTCAGACCCACCCGCTGGATCCGCGCCAAAGCCGGCAACGCACCAAGGCCCTCGCGATCCTGCCAGGGTCCACGGAGCGATTGCTGGCCGTGGTGCACCCGTCGGTCCCGGATGGCACCCAGCCCCGGCTGGTGGCGTATGCTCAGGGGCGGAGACTGGCGGCAACCCTGCCCCTGTTCACCGCAGCCGACGGGAGCCACATCGAACCCGGTCGCTCCGCAGACGAGGCCTTCATCTCCGAGGGGGACCTGCTCCACCGGGTCCGGGTGGATTCCCAGGGCGTCACTCTGGTCGCAGCGGACCGGGCCCAAGGGCCCTGTCGCCTGCTCGGAGACCTCCTCATCACCGCCACGGGGCGCCTGTTGGAGGCCGACACCCTCGCCCCCGCGGGAGACTTCGCCCCGAACGACTGGATTCCCGGCTGGAACAGCCTGAGGTCGGCAGTGGCGCTGCCAGAGCTCAATCGGGCAGGTTTTGTGGACACTCAGGACCAGTTCCACATCTACGACCTTAACAACCGCGCGTACATCGGGTCCCACGGGCTGCCCGGGGATCCCCGGGACGGCGCTCAGCTTCCCGGCATACTGGTGCGTTTGGGCGGACGGCGGGTGGCGGGCCTGATGTCCTCCGGAGCCGCCCTGAGGGTTTGGGAGAGCCCGCTGATGTCCACCAACACCACCGACCTGTCGGTCCACCTGGAAGCGCCCCCGGTGGTGATTCTCAGTCCGCTGGGCAAAGGCGAGCCCTTTGCGCGCTGGAAGGAACGGGTGACGATCACCAATCACGGACCGGCAACAGCGTTCGGAGTCCACCTGTCAGAGACAGATGCCTTCTACGGGCAGAGCTTCCTGGGTCGCGGCACCATCGGATCCCTGCCGCCGCGCACGCACATCGTGGTGGAAATCGACCGCGGCAGCAGTTTGCCCGAATTGCGTCAGCAGGGGGTTCACGTGAACCTGGGAACTCCGGACCCGGATCCCTCCAACAACGCCTCGTTCGCGGAGACGGCCGTGCTGCCTTGGGCGCGTGCCGGAGTGGAGCGGATGGGTCTGCCCATGAATCATCTGATTGGGTCTCCGTCAGGGAAGCACCTGTTCGCCGCGTTGTCCCGGCGTCCGGCGGGCGGGCCGCCCGCCGTGGCGGTGATTGATCCGGCAGCGGCCGCGGTGGAATCGTATCTGGACCCGGAGGGTGAACCCTCGCAACTCGCCGTGGCACCCACAGGGGACCACCTCTATGCGCGGGTGGGTTCCAATCGAATCGCCCGATGGAACCTCGCCCTGGCAACCCCCGAGGCCCCGCTGATTCTGGAGGGCGAAACCATTCTGGACTTCCTGCCACTGCCCGGTGCGGGCCACCCGCTGGCGGTGGCCACCCGGAACTCCCTGAGGATCTATCAGGGTCTGGAGGAGCGTGACAGGGCCTCGGTCCCTCCTTCGGAGCTGAGGACGCTGGGGTTCACCGCGGGCCGCCTCTGGGTCGCACAACCGGGCGAACTTCGGGACTACCAACTGGAACCACTGCGCGTGCTCAACGGTAGGTCACTGGCGCTCCCCACGAATCGCTACCGATTTACCACCGATGAGCAGCGGCTCTATTTCGACGGCGCCTATTTCGACATTGGCTCCCGGTTTCAGCGCCCCGCCCTGGCCGGCAGCCAGTTTCTGCCCGAGCCGTCCCGCTCGGTGGTCTATGCGGCGAGCCGTGGGGTGTCCCGTCTCCGGGCCGACACCCTGGAGGTCACCGGGACAGAGCCCCTGCCCGCGGAGTTGGTGCGTCCGGTGGACGACATTGCCCGCTGGGGAGATCACGGTCTGGCGCTCCGCAGCGGTTCCATTCTCCTCCTGTATCCCTCCTCGCTGATCGGCGACGGCTCGAGCGATCTCGGAGTCCAGCTTGACCTGTCCGAATCGCGGCGCGACGACACCTCGTTTACAGCCACAGTGACGGTGACCAACCGGGGGCCGGATCCTGCGACACGGGTGCAGATGCAACTGGTTGCAAACACCGGCCTCCGCACCGTCGCAACCCATCCGGCAGCGGTGGAGTCCATGGGAGGCGCGTGGGTTTACTCGGTGGCCCAATTGCCGGTCGGGGAGACGGCGACGTTTCGCCTCACGGCAACGCCGCCGAACTACGCCGGTTCCGTGGACTTCCGCACGGAGGTCTCCGCCGGCCAGTTCGATCCGGATTCTTCCAACAACTCGGCCCAGGGTTCTGTCAGCATGCACTTGCAGACCGCCGACCTCGCCCTGCATACCCTTTCCCTGCCCGGGCAGGTCGCCCTCGGCGAGGCCTTTGAGGCGGTGGTGGTGGTCACCAACCGGGGTCCGGATGCGGCCTCCGAGTTTTATCTGAGGATCCCGCAGTCTCCCCTCTGCACGGTGGAGGGCGTTGACGGCGCCGTCCTCGAGCACGCGTGCAGCAACTGCCCGTTGTGGATCAGGTCCCCGGAGGTGCTCCGGCCGGGCGAACACCGACAGATTCGCATGAATCTCCGGTCCACATCACCGGTTGCCACGTCCTTCTTCGCCGAGGTGAGCAGTCTGGCGTCGGATCCCGAACCCGGAAACCAGAGGGCGGACCAGTTGCTGCGCGTCACCTCTCCCGGAGGCGAGGATCCACCCGCGCACCTTCCCGATGCCCTCCTCTGGAGTGACACGCGCCAGGAATTTGCGGCCCTGCTGGAAGGCACCCCGGTGCTGATCTCGAAGTCCCTCAGTCCGATTCGAATCCTGCCGCTTCCCCGACACCCAATGACATGGAAGTGGTCTTCCGACGGGCGATACCTGTGGGCGGCCTTCCAGGAGAACCGGATCGTCCGGCTCGATCTGGCCCGCGACACGCCAGACCTTGATTTTCGGATTCCCCAGGCTTTTCAGGGATCCCGGGGCGATCTGCTGCCCGTGGATGACAATCCCGGGCTCCTGATGGTGGCAGGTCATGGGAACGATGGCGGGGTCACCGTGGGCGCGTACGACTCAGGAATCCTGCGCGGCAACCTGGTGTCAGCCGGCACCGGCGCCGGCG
>JAFLEG010000168.1:4852-7990 GCA_017302195.1 Verrucomicrobiota bacterium | reverse complement strand
CTATCCGCCGGCGGGATTCGACTTCACCGGCAGCGAGAACGCCTGGCCCTGGATGCGGGGGGTGGCGGCCTACCTCGGCGAGCGGCTTGACGCCGGAGCGCTCAAGCCGGGCGCGGGAGCGGCGGACCTGATGCCGCTGCTGGCGGCCGGGGTGCCCTGCCTCAGCCTGCGGATGCATCCCAACAACTACTTCTGGTTTCATCACACGGCGGCCGACACCGTGGACAAGGTCGCGCCCGCCGACCTCCAGCGCTGCACCGCCGCCCTGGCGGTGATGACCTTCGCTCTCGCAGACCGCGAAACACCGCTGCCGCGGTGACCCCGGCTGCGGTACACACCTACCGCTCCGCCACGAACGGCTTCAGGCGTCCCGGCCACAGGGTCCAGTCCGCACCAGTGTCCCGGCGCAGCGATGCCGGCAGGCGATCCCGAATCTGCGAGCGCAAATTGGACAGCACCGGCGCCTCGGCGCGCTGTGCCACCTCGAGTGTGAGGAAGAACTGGCCGGCGTCCTGAGCCGTCCGGAGGCCCGACGGGAGTGGATTGGGAGTCTGCCGGGCAATGTCCCGCAGATACTCGGCCTCCGGGACGCCGATGAACCAAGGGGAGCGGAGTCCGACGATGTTGTGCGCCGCATCCCATTCCAGCCACGCGTTTCCCAGCGTGTTGACCGGACCGGGAGCCGGCGACGGCACGCTGCCCACCACGCACATGGCGACCCCCTCGGCGTGACGGACCAGCGGATCGGTGACGGGATCCGCCGACTCCCGCAACCGCTGGCAGGCAGCGTCCACCCGCTCCCAGGAGAGGGATTGGATCGGCCGGCCCCCGGCCAGGCCGCAGAGCCCGACGATGGGCAGCTCCGGATAGAAGTCGCCCCGCAGGAGAAAGGAGTTGGGGAACTCCGAGAGAAAGGTCCGGACGATGGCGTCATACTGGCTCCGGGTGAGCTGGAACAGCGGCAGCCACTGGCAGAAGAGGCCCTCCCGGGCCAGCGACCGGTGGACACCGGCGAAATGCTCCCGGGTATAGAGCCGCCCTTCGCCCGTGCGCCACGGCAGGAACAGGTCGCCGATCACGACATCGTAGGCCCCGGGTTGCTGGACGATCGCCCAGCGGGCGTCCTCCAGCGTCAGGTGCAGGCGGGGGTCCTGAAACACCCGGCGGTTGAATGGGGCGAAATGGTCGCGGGCAAATCGGACCGCAAGCGGGCTCAGCTCGAAGGCATCGAGGCGGGTGATTCCGGAATGCAGCGCCGCACCGGCCAGGGTGCTGCCGGTGGCCACTCCCAGCAGGGCCACGGAACGGGCGTTCCCATGGAGCAGGAGCGGGAGATGCGCCTGACGCTCCTGGTTGGCCTGCGCCCGCGAGCCGCCCAGGGTGTAGGTGTTGTTGAACACGATCCGCCAGTCGTTGGTGTCGCGGACCACCGTGGCCACCACGCCCTCGCGTCCGGCCGCCACCGCCACCACGCGCTCTCGGGGGGCCGGACTAACCTGCGGCCAGCGTCCTGAGGTCAGGGCCAGGAACCCGCACAGGATCCCCAGCGCGCCGAGCGCTCCCCACCGGACCACCCCCGGGATCCGCGAGGGAACGCCATCCAGAGGCCGGAGAATTGAGAGCCCGATTCCCAACGCCAGATAGCCGGCGGCGGCGGCAAGAACGGTGGCCCAAAGACCCAGCGCCGGCAGGAGAATCCCCTGGGTGAACTCCGCGCCCAACCAAGCCCCCGCCCCGTTCAGCGCCAGCCACCGGGCGACGACGGCAGGTCGCGATGCGGCGCGCAACAGCAGCGGGAAGAGGCATCCCGAGACCAGAAATCCCGGGACCAGCACGGCGAGTCCCAGCAGGGTCAACTGGGTGAAGTAGGCCCACGGCGGCAGCTCGTAGGGCAGGATCTGCAATCCGGGACGCAGGCCCAGAAACAGCACCGGCTGCAGCATCCAGACACCGGCGGCCATCAGGGACGCATCGCGCAGCGCCGGGAGTTCCCCGCCCGGCCATCGCGCGGCGACCAGTGAGGCCACGGCCAGGCCAAGCAGCACCAGCACCAGCAAGGCGCTGCCGGAGAAATGCGAGTTGATGGTCACCTGCGCGAACTGGTGCTGGGCCACCACTTCCAATCCCAGCACCAGGAACCCCGAGGTGAAGGCCACCCATCCCGCCCCCGCCGGCAACGGATCCGCGGCTGCAGGCGCGCCCTCGGAAGGTGGCGGTGCGAAGGACCACCCGCGGTCGCGGGACGCCAGAAAGGCGAGGGCCGCAATGCCGAGATTGACGCCGCAGGCGGCCAGACCGGTCTGAAACAAGCCGAGGGACGGCAGCGCCCAGAAGACCGTGGCACCAATGCCTGCCACACCGCCGAAGGTGTTGACCGCATAGGCCCGCACGGCCGGCCGGCCCGGAGGCAGCAGGGCCAGCGCCGAGGGAAGTACCCGGCCCATCGCCACCGCCGGCGGGCCGACCAGCAGCAGGGGCAGCAGGACACGCAGTCCGTCGCCGCCCAATCCCCAGGCGCGGAGGGTGTCCGCCAGGGGCACGGCGGCGAGCGCCAATGCGCCCAGGGCCGCCACGGTCAGCTCGGCCTGCGCGATCCGCCGCCACCCCGAGGCGGCGGACGCCGGACGCAGCGCCGCCCAGGCACTTCCCAGCGCCAGACCGATGCAGAACGCGCCGACCACCCGCGAGAACGTCTCCGCGCTGGCCCCCAGGATGTCCACCAGACGCCGGGTCCAGACCACCTGATGCGCCAGCGCCGCCGCGCCGCTGGCCAGGAGAACCCAGGACACCGCCCGGGATGCCGGTGTCGTGGCGTTCATGGCACGGCGGTTCTGCGGTTCACAAGGGATCCCGGCGCAGGCGGAAGTAACGCGCGCCGTCGGAGGCGGGAACGGTGAGGGTGTGGAGATGGTTGTCCCCGGCCTCGGATTCCCCCACCGGGGTCCACACCGCGCCGTCTCCCAGGTGCGGGCTGGATTCCAGGGTGTATTGAAAATCGAGGGCTGTGGCGTACCGGATCACGATCACGGCGGTGCCGTCCTCGGCCGCGAGCGCGATGGACGCCAGGGAAACCCCGGCCTGGAACATCAGATGAAACGGCTCCGAGTGCGGATGCAGCGGCCCGCCATCCGGTCCGTT
>JAFLEG010000168.1:0-4826 GCA_017302195.1 Verrucomicrobiota bacterium | reverse complement strand
ACCGGATGCCCAGGCGATACAGACCGGGAAGCGTGGCGCTGAAGATCCGTCCGTGCACATGCCCGAAGGGATCGGCATCCGGCTGGCCGTCGTTCTGACTCACGGGCACCCGCAATGAAAAGGACCCCCCGCCCACCGGCATGCGCCAGGTGATCCCGGTGGCGGGCTCGTCATCGGTGCCCGCCTCCCAGAATTCCACCTCGCCGCCGGCAGGACCCTCCACGGTCTCGAACTGCGCCTCAATCCGGGCGCCCAGCACCGGATGAAACGGCGCCGGGCCACCGTAATCGAGGGTGGCCGGCTGGCAGACGAAGCTGAACGCCACCTGGTGAAATCCGGCAGCCACGCCGTCGACCGCCAGCTCGAGCGGAAACACATATCCGGAGTCGGCGGCGAAATTCGCGGCATTGACGAAGAACAGCGCGGAGCCGGCCTCCGAAACCCGGGCTCCCGCCGCCAGGTGTTCATGAGCCAGACCTGCCGGAACGCCGGCCAGGCATCCCAGCGCCAGGAGTCCGAGGCGGGCGAGATTCCCGCCGGAGATCCGTGTCCTCTCGAAAGGACACTCCCATGACTCCACACGCGTACGGCTCGTTGAAAACTCGCCCCACCAAGACCAGGCGCGGAGGCATGGGCGGCCCGGCGCCTGTTTTCGCATTCGATTCATTCGCGGATTCGGTTCATGGTTGGGGTGTGGGGCCAAGGGGTCCTTCTCAAGCCGGTGACAGATGGGTGGCAATCCATGTCTGCAACCGCTTCCGGACCTCTTGCGTCCCCACACCCGTGAAGGGGCAGGATCAGGTGTGGCGCCTGCGGACGACCAGGGCCAGTGCCGTCAGGCCCATCAGGGCCAGCGCGACCGTCTCCGGCTCCGGCACCGAATTGAAGCGGATCAGAAGCACATCGCTGGGCCCCTGGATCGGCCCGCCGTTGGCCCCGTGGACGGAGCTGTCCACCACCTGGAAGCCCACCGTGTACTCCCCGGAGGTGGCCGTGGAGAACCGGCGTCCGTGAAGGTGTCCGTAGGGATCCCCGCCTGGGGTTCCTGCGCCCGAGGAGGCATCGCTCAGGACAATCCAGTCCGGCGAGCCGCCCGCCTGATACCCCGAGCTGTAGCTGAAGGTGGGCGTTGCGGCGCCCTCCTCCCAGAACTGGAAGCTGCCGCCCGCCGGCCCTTCGACCGACACGATGGCATACTGAAGGAAGGCGCCGGGCGCCGCGGCCTGGGGATGCGCCGCGTACGGGACGCCGCTGGCGTCCGTGCCCGCGAGGGCATGAACGGCGGTCAGGGTGATCCCGCCCTGATAGTAGCCGGCGTAGCTTCCCGAACCGCTGAAGGTGAGTTCCTTCACGTATCCGGAGCTGGCCGCGAAGTCGGCGCCATTGACGAAGATCAGGGCGTCACCCTGGTTCTGGCCGACGGCGCCGGCGTTGAGATGCCCATGCTGGGCATGGAGAAACGCGGGGCCGGCCAGCAGGCCGAGTCCCAGCGCGAGACGGGGGAGGGTTCGATTCATGAGGTGCACAGTGGGTTCATGTCATGGTGTGGTTTCAGCGAGGCCGTCCGGACGCACAAAGCGCGTCACGGGCGGCCCCAAAAGGGTCCGGACCTGCATCCAGCGCATCCCGGCGACATGGGCGTCGGCATGGAGGTAGTTGGCCAGGCCCCGGTGGCGGAGGACGGCCACCTGGCGGGCAAAGGCATTGGTCGTGAAGCCACCGCTTGACCGGTCCGCAAAATGGAAATGGTCGGACCCGTCGAAATCGCCCCGCGCCTCGGCCAGGTGCAGGGTCTCGGACGGCGCGGGCACGGCGGTGAGGCGCGAGAAATCCAGCTCCCGTGCGCCGAAGGGACGCGGGGTGAGGAAATCGTTGATTGCATGGCTGCTCAGGCGGCTGCGGTTGGTGTCCAGCGGACACCGGTACACGTTGGTGAGCCCGTACGCCGCCAGACGCCCAATCCAGGAGGCTCCCTGATGCGCCGATTGCGGCAGGGCATCCTGATTGTCCCCGGCATACAGCGAGCATCCGACGCCCAATTGCCTCAATTGGGACAGGCACACCGTGGCCCGGGCCCGGGCCTGGGCGCCGGCCAGCGCCGGCAGCAGGAGGCCGGCGAGGATCGCGATGATGGCGATCACCACCAGCAGCTCGATCAGTGTGAACGCCCGGATGCGGACCCGGGACGCCCACCGGCAGGAACTGGATTGGGGAAGCACGGGGCTTCGCTGCGGAAGTAGTCCGTGGAAGGACGGAATGAAGGACGGACCCGCCTCCACTCCGGGACGAGTGCACTCGTCGCCGGCCGGAATTCAGGGAAGCGCCACATTCCGCGCCTGGGCCCGGAAGGCCAGACAGGAACTCACGGGGAGAGGGCGGAAGCGCGTCGCGGGAGATCATTCGCCTCCCCACAAAGACGCGCAGAGATCCCTCCGCGTGCAGCGCCTAGGCCAGGCGTGGAGGCGGCAGGGGAGGAGGCTGGGAGCGCTCCGCCGGGACCCGCAGGAAGGTCCCGCCCAGATCCTGGCCGCCCGGGGGTTCCCCGGGAATCACCAGTGAAACGGCGGCAAAGCCCTCCAACTTCAGGCCGTGCACGAGGGCTCCCGCCGTGTCGTCCGCCGTCTGCCCGGCCTGCACCACCTGGCACAGTTTGCAGGGATGCTGCCCGTCAAACGTGGTGACCAGGGCATCGCCGAAGGAACCGGAGCAGGTGCGCTCGATCACCATCGTGGTCCATGCCACCGACTGCAGCGCAGCCCAGTGCAGCCCGAGAGACAGGCACACCAGGACCACGGAGATCAACCGGAGACTACGTTTCACGAACTCCGGAAGGCTAGCGACCCTCCCCCGGCATCGTCAACGCGACGTTGAACGAACTCCGGTCAAGAGACGACCGATGGGCGCTGGATCGGCGTGGGTCCGGGCGCCAGTCAGTCCGGCGATCCGGGAGTCCGGGCGGCGTCCCTTGCCACAAATCCCCGACCCCGGCTTGCCGCCGAAGGCATCGCAGGATAGGTCTCCGGAGTCCGGCGAAACGTTGGACCCACCCCACCGCCGCATCATGACCACCCCCCTCACCGGCAACGCTGAAATCCGGCACCTCAACCTCAAGCTCGCGGAACTGGGCCTTCCCCTTTACGAGGCCGCGGTCAATCCCGAGGCCGCTGCCATCGTCCAGTCCTTCATCGCGCGGAGCCGCGAGAAGGACCGGCTGCTGGCCAGCCATCTGTGCCCGGTGGATGCCCGCATCCAGGCGTTTCTCTACGACTACCTGGGCGATGTGGTGGTGCCGCCCCGCCTGCCTGCGCAGACCCTGCTGCTGGACCGCGAGGGGCTGGCCCGGATGGCCTCGCTGCCCCCCGACCAGGACGCCTTCTCCAGCGACATCATCTCCAGCTACCGCGCAGCCAATGGCGTGCTGCACAATCCCCGTTCGGACCGTCGCACCACCGCGGGGATCTTTCATGTCGCCGAAGGCGGGCTGCCGATTCCCGGGGACAAAAAGGCGGTGCCCAAGGAGGTGTTCGCGGCGCTGCTGCGTCGGGCGTTTGAGGCGCCGGAGGATCTCCTGACCCTGCCGTTCACGGCCTCCCAGAAGCAGCCGGCGCGGTGCTGGATCTCGCTGTACCTGCGTCCGCTGATCTGTCCCGAGGTGGCCGGCGTCCTCCCCGAACTGCGCATGGAGACCCGGTTCTTCGTGCCGGGCACGCTGGTCAGCAACCTGGACTTCGTGGAGTCCATCTTCGGCAACGCGGGGGATCCGAACCTTCCCGAGAACGACGCGGCCCTCGACGTGGAGCACTGGTCCGGAAACACCGGCTGCGTCATCCTCGCACCGCATCTGGTGGGCAAGCTCACCAAGAAGGAGCTGGGGTTGCCCGAGTTCTCCCGCGCCACGGAACGCCAGCAGCGGGACGGCATGTGCTGGAAGGAGGCGTCGGAACTCTACAATGACGGCCAGGCCTTCAAGATCTGCGCCCGCGACGCCTCGGGCACGATTGTCACGGTGATCGGCGACAATTACTACGGGTACTGCAAGAAGGAGGTGAAGACCCAGATCAGCTTTGCCGCCAATCTGCTCGGCCTGGCCGAGGAGGAGCATGCCGGCGGGGCGCTGGTGTTCCCGCGATACGATCTGGCCGGCGAGTATGACGGCCCGTCACACCTGCACGACTATCCGCACCGCTTCACCGAGGTGGCCGAGCGCTTTGCCGCCGAACTGGACGTCCGGCCCGAGGGGTACGCCGTGGACCGCCGGTTTCCCACCATCGTCTGCGTGCCGGAGGATGTCCGCTTCGACCTGGAGGCCCAGTCCATCGCCTGGGAGTCCGGCGGCCGGACCCGGACCATCCGGCTGATGCTGGACCACCACTACCTCCTGCCCAGCGGCTTCGGCATCCACCTGGAAAAGCCGCTCGGCAACCGGGCCTGGCGGCTGATCGGGACCCGTCCCGACGGCACGCTGTGCCACAAGCCCTGCACGGTGAGTGGCGGGGGCAAGTCGGAGATCTCGAAGCCCATCACCGACGCCATCATCCATGGGCCGGTGTTCGTCGCCGACTTCCAGAGCGACTTCGACCAGGTCGAGGCGCTGATCCGCAAGGACTACTCCGACCGCTTCCGCGATCCCGCGCAGCGCGGCAAGGATGCGCGGACCATCCTCTCGCCGCAGCGCTCCCTGGGCAGCGTCATCAAGCTGCTGACCCCCAGCCCGGAGGAGTACTCCGACGAGTACAACCTGTGGCTCGCGAAGATTTCGCAGCACATCAAGGAGCTGGTCTTCGTGGTGAAGCGCTTCTGGAAACCCTCCTGGGGCGATTCCTGGC
>JAFLEG010000167.1 GCA_017302195.1 Verrucomicrobiota bacterium | reverse complement strand
GGGGTCCAATGCCCCGGCCGGGGAAGCGGTCTGGCTCGGGGACCCGCTCGCCACACAGCTCGGCGCCTCCGTGGGTGACGAACTGGTGCTTCGCATCCACAAGCCCTCGGCGCTGTCCCGCGACGCGGTCCTCACCCCCCGGGACGACCAGAGCGTCGCGTTGCGGCTCCGCGTGGACCGCATCCTGTCCCCCATCGAGGGGGGACGCTTCGGCCTGGATGCCAACCAGGCGGCCGCCCTGAACGCCTTCGTCAGCTACGACACCCTGGCGCGGGCCGCGGGCCTCGAGGGACGCATGAACCTCCTGATCGGGGAACAGTTGAGCGGGATGGAGACGCCCACCCGCGGCGAAAAGCTCCGCTTCAAGCTGCAGTCCCTGCTCCACGATGGCTGGAAAGCCCTGGACGGGGAGCTTGGCGGGCTGGGCAGACCCCTCGCCCCCGATCGCCTGGCGACGGCCATGCACCGCCTGACCTCCACCAACTGGACCCTCGAGGATGCGGAGCTGTCCATTCGCTCCCGGCCGGAGGCGGAAGGCCGCCCCGGCGTGGTCGAACTGACCTCACGGCGCATCTTTCTCGATGGTCCGGCGGAGGTGGCTGCCGGAAGGACCGCACCCGAGCACCCGCCGATTCCCATCCTCACCTACCTGGTCAATTCCCTGGAAGCACCGGGACGGCGGGCCCCCTACTCCATGGTCACCGCCGCCGGACCACCCTACACCCCGGCGGACATGCCCGCGGACGGCATCATGGTGAATCAATGGCTTGCGGACGACCTGGCGTTGCGGCCCGGCGACCCGGTGCAGTTGACGTATTACCGGGCGGACTCGGGACCCACCCTGGTCGAATTCACCAACACCTTCCGGGTGCATGGGATTGTGCCGATGACCGGGATCCATGCCGACCGGTCCCTGATGCCGGAGTTTCCGGGACTGGCCAAGGCCGAGAGCACACGCGACTGGGACGCCGGCTTCGATCTGGTGCACCCCATCCGCGACCAGGATGAGGCCTATTGGAAACAGTGGCGGGGCACCCCCAAGGCCTTCATCAGCCTGGCGGCGGGGCAACGCCTCTGGACCAACCGTTTCGGCAACCTCACGGCGATCCGCTGGACAGTGCCCCCTGATGCCACCTCGGATGCCGTGGAATCCGCTGTCCGCAAGCGGGTCTGGGCCGGCCTCTGGCCCGAAGACTTCGGCCTGGTCTGGCAACCGGTCGCGGAGTCCGGACGACGGGCCGCCTCCACCGGACAGGACTTCGGCGGTCTGTTCCTGGGCTTCAGCTTCTTCCTGATCGTGGCCGCGCTGGTGCTCACCTCGATGCTGTTCCAGTTCGCGCTGGAGCGGCGGACCTCCGAGGTGGGCCTGCTGCTGGCCCTGGGATGGACCGGACGCCGGGTGCGCCGGCTGCTGCTGACCGAGGGGTTGATTCTCGCCGCCCTCGGCACGGCGATCGGCGTGGTGGGCGGACTCGCCTACGCCCGGGGCATTCTCGCCGGTCTCAACACCCTCTGGCGGGACGCCGTGGCCGGCGGCGGGCTCTCCTACCACGCCACGCCCGCCTCCATCCTGACCGGGGCTCTGCTGGGATTCGTCACCGCCGGAATCACCCTGCTGCTCGCCCTGCGGGGACAGGCCCGCCATTCCGTGCGGGCCCTGCTGGAGGATTCCGACGAGGTCGCCTGGGAATCTCCAGGGCGAGGACGGGGACGATGGGGTTCCTGGATCGCCCGGCTTGCGGGAGTGAGCGCCGTCCTGTTGTGCGGCTGGGGATTCCTGGCTCCGGAATCCCGGCAGCCCATGGCGTTCTTTGGAGCCGGGGCAACCGCTTTGGTGGCGGGCGCCTTGGGCTTTCGCCATCGCCTGGCGGCGATGCAGCGACCCGCGGCCCGCGTGCGCGCGTTGTCCGGGCTGGCCTGGCGCGGTCTCTCCCGCCGCCCGTCGCGTTCCACCGCCACCGTGGTTCTGCTGGCCTGCGCCGCGTTCCTGCTCGTGGTGGTCGCCGCGAGCCGTCTGGATGCCGGCCGCGATGCCGCAGAGCGGGCCGCAGGCACCGGCGGCTTCGCCTGGTGGGGCGAGGCCACGCTGCCGGTCACCCAGGACCTCAACTCCGGGAAGGGACGCGAGTTTTTCGGACTCGACGACGCCTCCCTGGTGGGTGCCTCGGTGGTGCCTTTCCGGGTACGGGACGGCGATGAGGCAAGCTGCCTCAACCTCAACCGCGCCCAGCAGCCGCGCCTGCTCGGCGTGTCGCCTGCGGATCTGGCCAGCCGCGGGGCCTTCACCTTCACCGCGCTGGCGCCGGGCCTGGCGGTCACGAATGGATGGCTGGCCCTGGAAGCACCCGCCGTCTCAAGCGACGGCGTGCCGGAGGTGCCGGCCATCGGCGACGGCAACTCCATCCAGTGGGCGCTGGGACGCCGGATCGGCGACACACTGGACTTCCTCGACGAGCGCGGGCGGCCATTCCGGATCCGGCTGGTCGGCGCCGTCGCCAACTCCGTCCTGCAGGGCAGCCTGGTGATTGCTGAATCGGAGTTCGTGCAACGCTTTCCATCGGAGTCCGGACACCGCGTCTTCCTGGTGGATGCCCCGCCGGACCGGACCGCGGAGATCGGCGGCACGTTGAGCCGCGCGCTTTCCGATGTGGGACTCGAACTCACCCCGGCGGCGGTCCGCCTCAACCGATTCAATGCGGTGCAGAACACCTACCTGAACACCTTCCAGATCCTGGGGGGGCTGGGACTCCTGCTCGGAAGCGTCGGGCTCGGCGTGGTGGTGCTGCGCAATGTGCAGGAACGGCGCGGCGAACTGGCGTTGATGCGGGCGGTGGGATTCCCGGAACGGCGGGTTCGACGCCTGGTGCTGCTGGAGCACGGCTTTCTCCTGGTGGCGGGGCTGCTGTTGGGTGTGGTGGCGGCCCTGCTGGCCGTGCTGCCCTCGGTCCTCCGGCCCGGTTCGGGAATTCCCTGGGCCTCGCTGGGCCTCACCTTCGCGATCGTGGCGCTGAACGGATTGCTGTGGGCCTGGATCGCCACCCGAGGGGCGCTCAAGGGCCGCCTGCTCGCCAGTCTGCGCGATCTCTGATCACGTTACGCCAGGATGCCGCGGATCACGTCACCGGAGACATCGGTCAGGCGCTCGTCGCGTCCGCCATGCGGGTAGGTCAGGCGGGTGTGGTCGAGTCCCATCAGGTGCAGGATGGTGGCGTGGATGTCATGGATGTGGGCACGCCCGGACACGGCGTTCAGACCGATCTCATCGGTGGACCCGTAGATCGTGCCCGGCCGAATGCCACCTCCGGCGAACCACATGGAGAATCCGGTGGCGTTGTGGTCGCGTCCGCGGCTGCCCTTCTGGCTGACCGGGGTCCGTCCAAACTCCCCTCCCCAGATGAGCAGGGTGTCCTCCAGCAGACCGCGGCGCTTGAGGTCGGTGAGCAACGCCGACACCGGCTGATCGGTGGCGGCGCACATCTTCTCGTGGTTGGCGTTGACGTCGTCGTGGGCGTCCCACTGCCACGCCACCGGACCACCGCCCGAATACAACTGCACGAAGCGCACCCCGCGCTCCACCAGCCGCCGGGCGATGAGGCAGCGGGTTCCGAATTCCGAGGTCACGGGCTGGTCCAGGCCGTACAACGACCGGATCTCCGCCGTTTCGCGCGACAGGTCCACCGCCTCGGGCGCTTCGGCCTGCATCTGAAACGCCAGTTCATAGCTGGCGATCCGCGCCTCCAACTCGCTGTCCCCGGGGGTGAGATGACGGCGGTTGAGTTCCTGGGTGAAGTCAATGATCCGGCGCTGGCGGTCCCGGGTGAAGGACGCGTCGGCAGGACTGAGGTTGACGATGGGACTGGCTCCCGGACGAAACAGCGTCCCCTGGTGCTTCGCCGGCAGGTAGCCCGCGCTCCAGCAGGGGGCTCCGCCCTCCGGAGTGCCCTGCGGCTGGGACAGGACCACGAAGGACGGCAGGTTCTCGGAGAGGCTCCCCAGCCCGTAGGTGACCCAGCTTCCCAGGCTCGGATGCCCCATGAACATCCGGCCGGAGTTCATCTGATAGTGCGCCGGGGCATGGATCACGCTGTCCACGGCGCAGGAGCGGACCAGGGCGATGGTGTCCGCATGGACGCGCAGGTGCGGCACCAGGTCGGACATGTCCATGCCAGAGTCGCCGTACCGCCCCCAGCTCCGGGTGGATCCCAGGCAAATGGGATCGTTCTCCAGGAACTGGCTGTTGATGGTGCCAAAGCTTTCCGGCAGTCGGCGGCCGTGCAGGCGGTTCAGAGCCGGCTTCGGATCAAAGAGGTCCATCTGGCTGGGCCCACCGACCATGAACAGAAAAATGCATCGCCTGGCCCGGGGCGCGAAGTGAGCTCCCCCGGGCCGCCCGCCTCGGCCACCTGCCTCGGCCTTCGCCAATTGCGCCAGGGCGATGGCACCCAGTCCATGTCCGGCCCGGGACAGCAGCTCGCGACGGGAGAGCCGCGCGGGATGCAGTGGTCGCCCCGTCAGGCTCGGGTCAGGGCACATGGAGGAACTCATTGCTGTTCAGGAGCGCCAGAGTGAGGTCGGCCCAGCGATCCGCATCGGGGTCGCCGGAGTCGCCATCGCCGGAGACAAACGCCCTGGCAGACGTGAGTTCCTCCGCCGAGGGCTCCCGGCAATAGACGCGCACCCAGGCCTCGCGAATTCGCGAATCCGTCCCGGACACGCCGTCCAGGAGCGACCCGGCAAACCCACGGGCAGTCTCCTGCGCAAACCGGCCGTTGAGCAGGACCAGTGCCTGCGGGGCGTGAACGCTGCGGGAGCGTTCTGGACACGGGGACTGGGCATCCGGCGCGTCGAAGGCGCTGAAAAGCGGATACGGCACGTTGCGCTTGCGGTGCAGGTACAGCGACCGGCGCTGGTGGGAATCCGGCACGGGATCCTCCGGCCACAGGTCCACCACCTCCGCCTCGGTAAAGATGAGCTCGCGCACCTCGGGCTCCAGCGGCGCCCGAACCCCAGGCCCGCCCGATCGCCGGTTGAGGCTCCCGGCCACCGCCAGGGCACTGTCGCGCAGCGCTTCCGCCTCCATCCGCCGGCGGTTCATGCGCCAGAGGGAACGGTTCTCCGGGTCCAGGGACTGCTCGGCCGCCCCCTCCGCATCTGAGTCGCGGGCATAGGCGTCGGACAGCACCAGGAGCCGGTGCATCGGCTTGAGGCGCCACTCCTGCCGCTGGAGTTCCAGCGCCAGCCAGTCGAGCAGTTCGGGGTGCGACGGGCGTCCTCCGCGGGTGCCAAAATCCGACGGGGTCGCCACCAGTCCCCGTCCAAAGTGATGCTGCCACAAGCGGTTCACCATCACCCGCGCGGTGAGCGGATGTCCGGGGGTCCGCAGCCAGCGCGCCAGGGCCAGCCGCCGACCCGAATGCGTCGGATCCAACCGCTCCGGCTCCCGGAGGCCGCCGGCAGTGACGGCGCGCAGTACGGCGGGAGCCGCGGGCTCCACCGGTTGCCGCGGCTGTTTGACATTGCCCCGCGCGAGGATCCGGGTCTCGGGAATCGCGTCGGCCGACTCCGCCAGGGTCATGGCATGGGCGGGTGGCGCCGGCTTTCGGATCTCGAGTTCGTGGATCTCACGCTTGAGCGCCTCCCGGGCGGTGTGATCGGCGGGATGCGCCGCCACCGCCTCGGCGACCTCCTCCCACGTGACATTCAACGCCGTGTTCACCCCTTCGGCCTGACGCATCTCTTCCGGTGTGCGGTCCTCCGGACGCTTGTCCCGGACCGCACGCTCCTCGGCCGTGAGTGAGGATTCCTTCTGCGCCCGCAACCGCTCCCGGTAGGGCTTCTCCAACTCCTTTTGCCGCGCCTGAATCGGGGCGATCAGCGCGTCAATCCGCCGGGTCTCGGCCTCAATCCGCAGTTTCTCCTCCTCCCCGTGGATCGGCACCTCCTGCAACCGTGCTCCGGCAAAGAAGGCCTGCAGCCCGTAGTAATCGGTCGCCGGCAGGGGATCGAACTTGTGGTCATGGCATCGGGCGCACCCGATGGTGAGGCCGAGGAAGACCGATCCCACCGTGGAGGTCGCCTCGGTCAGCTCGCCCTGGCGTTTGACCTCGGGATCAATGTTTCCCGCCACCACCTCCCGTGGGCCGGCCCGGGCAAAGCCGGCGGCGACCAGGGCATCCGGATCCCCGGGCGCACATTCATCCCCGGCAATCTGGAAGGTCAGGAACTCGTCGTAAGGCAGATCCCTATTCAGGGCCGCGACCACCCAGTCGCGGTAACGCCAGGCGTCCGGACGGTCGGCATCCAGCTCAAATCCATTCGAATCGGCATAGTGCGCCAGGTCGAGCCAGTGCTGGGCCCAGCGTTCCCCATAGGCGGGGGACGCGAGCAACCGGTCCACCACCCGCTCCCGCGCGGTGGGGGAGGCGTCGGCGAGAAACGCCGAACGCTCGTCGGGCGTGGGTGGGAGTCCGGTCAGGTCGAGGGTGATCCGCCGCAGCCAGGCCTCGCGCCCGGCCGGGGGCGCGGGCAGCAGCCCTTCCGACCGCAACCGGGCATTGAGGAAGGCGTCCACCGCATTGGCCCCGGCCAGCGGCACTGGCGGGGGCGCGCCGGAACCGGGCGGGACAAACGACCAATGCGGTACGCCCGCAACCGCGGCCCCCAGGCCCGACACCGCGACGAGCAGCAGCATCGCCCGGCAGCGGCACCACGAAGGGCGTGCCGCTGCCGGTGATTGCGACTCGGATCCGCGCATGCCCCAAGCAACTGCGGCACCAATCCGGAGTCAAGTCACGGGCGGGAATCTTGGGCATTCTCCGGATGCGGGCTGTCCCGTTTGCAGTCCCGGCTTCAGCCGGCATCCGCGTGGGAACCGCCTGAAGGCGGGACTATGAACCCTTATTTGACAGTAACACTGTTCATGTAATGTTGCGACTGTGCCGAAGGCAAACGCCACCCACGACGAGGAGTCCGCGAAGGCGGGTACGCCTGCGGCGGACTACTCCCTGGCGGAACTGGCGGCGGCGGTGAACCTCTGGTGCGAGGAGGCCGGCCTGGAACCGGCCAACGGGCAGGTGGGTCTGGCCCTGAGCGAACGCAACATCCGCTTCTATCGCACCTCCGGCCTCGTGGATGGCCCGTCCGCAGGAGGAGGCCGCGGTTATGGCGAGACGCATCTGCTGCAGTTGACCGGCATCCGCATCCTGCAGGCGCAGGGACTGCCCCTCCGTCGCATCCGGGAACTGCTCTACGGCCGTTCCCTGCGGGAACTCCGGGAGATTCGCGAGCGGGGCCGAGTCGAGGCCCAGGCCCGCACCCAGCCCCAGCCCCAGCCCCGGCCCCGGCATCAACTCGTGCCCGGCGAATCATGGCAGTTCACGCCGGTCACTCCCGACGTCGCCGTGCTGCTCGGCCCCGGTCGGCAGATCACCGCCGAACAACTTCAACGGATTCGCGAAATTCTCGCCCCATGAATCCCAGGACCCAAACCCCAGCCAGCATCCCATGCCCTCCATGAGCACCCCGTCGGAACCCCAGGAATCCTCCGTCCGCCCCGTCGGCCCCCATCCCGAATTCGGCCTGCTGGCCTGGCTCGAAGGCACCCGCATCCAGCTTCCCCTGAAGGGGGTCGAGTGCCGCTTCGAGACGGCCGGTGATCTGGCCCATGTCACGGTGGACCAGATCTACCACCAGACCGCGGACCGGGCGCTCGAGTGCACCTACGTTTTCCCGCTGCCCGCAGATGCTGCCGTGCATCGCTGCGAATTCGACATCAACGGCCGGGTGATTCGCGCCCGCATCGAGGAGGCCCATCAGGCGCGGCTTGAGTACGAGGCGGCGCGCAGCGCAGGACACAGGGCTGTCCTGGTGGAATCGAACCGTCCGAACCTGTTCACCCTCAGCCTCGCCAACGTGCAGCCCCAGGATCGGTAGAGGCCGCAAGGCCCCCGGCGCCAACACCGCGACCTGATGCGCGCCGGAGCGAAGAAGAAGGGTTACGACGAAAAGCTG